>DAOKZJ010000011.1:17895-28327 GCA_035325685.1 Candidatus Moraniibacteriota bacterium
GCTATCGTTCCGCAAGAGGTGACGCTTTTCAATGCGACCGTTTTGGAAAACATCCGCTACTCCAAGCCTTCCGCCAGTGAAACTGAGGTTGCAAAGGCGGCAAAACTTGCCAATTGCCAGGAATTCATCGAAAAGTTTCCCAAAAAATACAAGCAAGTGGTGGGGGAAAGGGGAGTGAAGCTTTCCACCGGCCAAAAACAACGGATCGCTATCGCACGCGCCATATTGCGCGATCCCAAAATTCTTATTTTGGATGAAGCGACCAGTGCCCTGGACAGCGAATCGGAAAAACTGGTCCAGGAAGCTTTGGAGAAAGTGATGCGAGGCCGCACGACTTTCGTGATCGCTCACCGCCTGAGCACTATCCGCAAGGCGGATCTGATCGTCGTGTTGGAAAACGGCCGCATTGCGGAAATCGGCGACCACAAGGAACTTATGGAAAAGGGCGGGGTTTACCGCAAGTTAAGCGAATTGCAAAACATAACTGTGTAGGCAAAACCAAGGGGATATAAAGAAAGCCGCCAGAACGATGCCGGCGGCTTTTTTGTAGTGCGCATGGGGGAATTTTGGTCCTAGGCTACATTGGCCACTTCCGCCACATTGCTCAGCTTGGAAAGCTGATTGGCGAAGTTACTCGGCATCGCGAAATAAACGTATTTGTCCGATGCGGCACCCGGGCGGAAACTGGCCATTTCAGGGAAGATTCCTATCCTGTCGCTGCGCGACAATCCTTCGATACGTCCAGCGATCTCCTGAATAATTCCGCTGCGACTCGAAGCTTCCGGCTTCGAAGACATTGCCAGTACCGGCTTGCCCTTAACCCCGAAGCGATCGAGAAAGATCAGGGAATGTTCTCCCTTGTACACGAGGCTGCGAAATTCCTCGATGTCCGTGGTTCTGCACACCTCGATTTCTCCGGAGCTTTTTTTCCCCTTGTGATAAATCCTGATTATCTGGACCACTTTGCCTCCTTTTTAGTCCGAGCTATTGGACAACATAAATCCACGCGCACAAAATGCACTTTACTCCCCTCGGAAGTGATTGTCAATGTCCTTTAAGGCTTCCAAGAAGGTCTTTAATGCTATTGACAGTAATTTATGGAAAGGCTAGATTATAAACATACCAATTTAGTATGAGTTAATATGAGATTCTCCAGCAAAGCAGAGTACGGCCTCAAAGCCATGACTAATCTGGCCGCTTATTATCCGGGCCAAAAAAGCAGTACCGACTTAGCCCAGGAAGAAGAAATTCCCTCCAAATATCTGGAAAGACTTATGGGAAAACTTCGGAAAAACGCCCTGGTGACAAGCACCAAAGGAAAGGGTGGGGGATACGCACTTTCGCGCAACCCGCAAGCAATTGCCATAGGGGAGATTATCGAGGCGCTGGAGGGTCCCATTGCCCCGATGCGTTGCGTGGGCGCTTTTTGCGCCAAAAGGAAAAACTGCCCCTCCAGCAAAGTTTGGGACGAACTTGGTTTGCAAATACGCGTCACCCTTTACCGCATGAAACTGAGCGAGCTTGCCAAAAAATAAAAAAATCACTTACCCCTATGACCAACAAGATATATTTGGATCACGCAGCCACCACACCGGTGGACGAAGAAGTTCTGACCGAGATGCTTCCTTATTTTACAGACAAATTCGGCAACGCCATGAGTGTCCATTCCTTCGGCCAAGAAGCTCAGGAGGGCATAGACCAAGCGCGCTCGCGCGCCGCGAAATTTTTCGGATGCTCGCTTAGCGAAATTATTTTTACCTCCGGCGCAACCGAAAGCAATAATTTGGCGATAAAGGGAAGTCTTCGCTCTTTCCGCATGGCCAATCCCAACTCAAGCAAGAAACCGCACATCATTACTACCGCTTTTGAACATCATTGCGTGCTGGATGCATGCACATTTGCCGAAAAAGAAGGGCTTTGCGAAGTTACTTATCTGCCCGTAGGCAATGCAGGGATTGTGCGCGTCACGGATGTCTTGGCTGCGATAAGGCCGGAAACGATTCTCGTGAGCGTCATGTATGTAAACAACGAGATCGGCACCGTCCAACCGATCGGCGAGATCGGCACCGAACTGGAAAAAATAAACGCGGAGCGCAGCGCACAAAAGCTGGGCAAGATCGTTTTTCATACCGACGCCACACAGGCAATAAATTACTTTGCTTGCGACGTAAATAACTTGAAGGTGGATATGCTTTCCATGTCCGCGCACAAAATATACGGACCCAAGGGCGTGGGTTTGCTTTACGTGCGGCGTGGCACGCCAATTAGAAGGATCCAAGATGGCGGAGACCAGGAAGCTAAGCTGCGTGCAGGAACTCATAATGTGCCGGGCATAGTAGGGCTCGGAAAAGCACTGGAAATGGTCAAAAAAAACGGGGAAGCAGAAAAAAGCCACGTTCAAAAACTCCGCGACCTTCTTATTGATCGCGTCTTGAGTGAAATTCCAGATTCATATCTCAACGGATCCGGGCCACTGAGATCTCCCAATAATGCGAATTTCCGCTTTGATAATGTAGAAGGAGAGGGGCTTTTGCTTTCCCTTGATCTGGAAGGCATCGCTTGCTCCACGGGATCGGCTTGCTCTTCCGGAGCCTTGGATCCTTCTCATGTTCTTTTGGCTTTGGGACTCAGACACGAGCAGGCGCACGGCAGCCTTCGCGTTACTTTGGGCAAACACACCACTCCTGAAGAAATTTCCGCTTTTATGGAGAAACTCAAGGAAACGGTTACCCGCTTAAGAAAAATATCAGGCAACGTGTTGGCTGATTTCAGCTAACTCGCTTCTTCTCTTAAATTCGCATTCATCCGTAATCAACAAAATATCATGCAAAAATATAGCAAAAAGGTGATAGAGCACTTCACTCGTCCACACAACCAAGGCGAAATGAAGAACGCAGATGCGGTAGCAACCGTGGGAAATCCCAAATGCGGCGACATCATGCGCATGCACCTCAAAGTTTCCAAAAACGAAAAAGGGCAGGAATATATCGAAGACATAAGCTTTGAAACCTTGGGCTGCGGTGCGGCCATAGCCACTTCTTCAATGGCTACCGATTTAGTCAAAGGCAAAACACTCAAAGAGGCGTTCAAAATAACAAACCGGCAAGTTGCCGAAGAATTAGGGGGACTGCCTTCGCTCAAAATGCATTGCTCCAATTTGGCCGCAGATGCGATCAAGAAAGCTATTGAAAATTATAAAACTAAGCAAAAATGAGCCTTTTTATCTTCGGTAAAAAGAAAAAATCCTCCCCAAAAGCTTTGGTGCGAAGATTTACAAAAAGCGATGTCTCGGAAGTGAAAAAGCTGCTCGGACAACTTACGGGCAGGCAAAAACCCGCGGAAATCGCTTTTTTGGTTTCGGATAAGCGCACCATATGCGCAGTGGCCGAATTACAAAGGGAAATAATCGGCTTTGGCTGCCTAAGTATTTACCACACGCCAACGATGGGGAAGGCGGGCAGAATAGAGGATTTAATCGTAGATGAAAAGAAGCGAGGCCTGGGTTACGGTCGGCAGCTCATGGAAGAACTTCTCGAGATCGCACGCCAGGAAGGAATAAGAAATATCTCGCTCACGAGCAATCCTTTGCGCAAGGCAGCAAGGAGTCTTTACAGGAAGCTTGGTTTTCAAAAGATAAGGACGGATACTTTTGTATTGAGATTGAAGTAGCCAGAAAAGTGTTTGCGTTGAAAGATGGGAAGTGGACGCCTGACTAGACGCAATTGCTTTGCTTTTTTAAATATGAAGAACGTCGCACAATATATCTTTTGCGACAAATAAAAATAACTTCTGTCGCTGTCCTTTGCGACTTAAACAAAATCCTTCTTTTTACCCACCATGCTTGTCGCTTTTTTAAAAACCCTTTTTGCAAATACCATACCCCTCCAAGCAACTTCCGCCAGGGCCTATTTGCCCCCATGGATTTTAAAATCAATTTCCCCAAAGCGCAATTTCCAAACAAAGACAAAATCCCTATCCCAAAAACCTTTCCCTTAAATTAAGGCTTATTTTAGCCAAATTTAGGGGTATACGGGTACCACCTTTCCATCCCAGACCTCCTACAGCTCAATTTTGAGCCTCATTTTTTGGCTTAAACAAGCCATAATTTTGGGGCTATTTTGAAGATCTTTTCACGTCCTTGAGCCCTCCTTACTGCTTAAAAGGGTGCAACTTTTCCTATCCAATACGACTTTTGTGCGCAAATATTTTTTTCAAAAACAACTGTCCATAGTCCGACAAACCAAAATCCGTTAAAACATTTTACCTGATGCATTTACGCCAAAAAATAAAAAATACCAGCTAAAAAAATGCAAACGCAAACCATGAATCCATCCCAAACCAAAACAGCTTTCCATTTTCAGATTTTTGCAAAATGTTTTTTGTAACAATTTGTTTAGCTGGGAGGGTATACCGCGATCGATATCCAAAACTATCTTCCCCTTATCTCAAAGAGGTTTCCCTTTATAATGTCGCACAACCTTTTATAAATATTTTTCAACCAAACATATAAAAAAGGCAGCCCGTCATAAAAGACAAACTGCCTCCTGTCTTAGACCTGTTACCTCAAGAGAAAAGATAGAATTTTTCCCTGGGAGCACCGCAGATCGGACATCTTTCTGGGGATTCTTTCTTATGAGGATAACCGCAAACGCTACAGATATAATACTCCGTTTCTTCCAAATCCCCTTTTGCCGCCAAGGCTTCGGCGAAAAGTTTTTCATGTATCTTTTCCACCTCGTTGGCAAAATGAAATCCTTGCATGGCGACACTTTCTCCTTCCTCCTTTGCTTTTGCCAAAAACTCCGGATACATATGGGTGAATTCGTGAGTTTCGCCAGCAATCGCTTCCCTTAAATTATCTTCAAAACCCTTAATTTCTCCGGCATTTTCCAGGTGTTTTAAGGCGTGCAAAGTTTCCCCTTCCGCCGCAACCCGAAAAAGCTTAGCCAGGCCATTTTTTCCTTCCTTTTCGGCAGCTTTAGCAAAAGCCAGATATTTCCTGTTGGCTTGCGATTCGCCAGCAAATGCAGCCAGCAGATTCTCCTTGGTCTTCATGTGTTTTTAATTACTTCTTAATACTTCCCTTTCATCTTAACATACCCAAAAGATATGCGTAAGTTTTTTAAAAAAATAAAGACTTATTCAAAAACTAACCAGCATCCCCCATCTCAAAAAATCAACCCTCCACCCAAAAGCTTCGCTTTTGGGTTTTGCTTTATTTAAGGGATTACCCAAAAGCGAAGCTTTTGGAAGATGCCTTGGGCGGCAAAGGTTTGATTAGCGCAATGATCTGAGATTCGACCAATTCCTCTAAGTTATTGGGCCATTACGCAGCTCTTGACTTATTTTCTTTTTAGGAGTATAATTACAAATCCGCCCACAAAGCGGAAATATCCGACAAGGAGGCTCCGATGAGCCAAAAAGTTACCGAAACCTTGAACCTTTCCACTACCAATTTTGATCTGGGCATTGTAGAACTGATTGCCCTTTTCGAACATGTCAAGGGAGGAATCCGCGAGCCATCCAGCTATTTGTCGGAGATAATCAAGATGGCTAACAGAGGTGAAAGCGGTGCGCTCAAATACCTCAAAAAGGTTCTCAACGGATCCGCTGGAGAACAAACAAAGAGGGCGGTTTACTGCTGTCTGAAGTCTTTGGATCATTCCCTGATCGAAGAAAGGGAATTTTCCAGGATACAGGCTGCTCTCTCCCGATTTGAAAAAGATCCACGGAATAAATCCGCGGTGAGGATGTTTATCGGGCTCAGCTCTCTGCGAAATGAAGCTGCCTAAACTCCTTCCGCTAAACAAAAACCGCATCCTAACCGGCTGCGGTTTTTTTATTGTCGGCAAAAAAAACTTACTCCTCATAGATAATCATTTGATCCACAACCGTGCCGCTGGCAGCTCCCATTTTACCCACCAAAGCGCGCGAAGTATCCAAAAAGAGATTCGGTCCGAAATAAGGGTCGTGCACCACGTATTTCCCTTCTTTGGTTTTGGTGTGAATCACCACGTAGTGCCCTCCTTTGCCGTTAGTTTTTTTTATGTAAACTATGACTGGAATTTTGTCTTTAAGCATTTTATCCACCGTGCCCCAGCTAATGTTACCGTGTGAGGATCCGTAAGAAGATAAGGATATTTTGGCGCCGGACCATTGCCCCATATTCCAATTGATAAGATCAAAGGAGTAAATAGGTTTTTTAGCCAGACTGCCGGGAGTAATGGAAGATCCGTGATATGTGGAAACCATGGCCACGGCCGTAACGGCGCATCCCCAGTTTTTCATATCGCTGGAAGAATTACCGATGCGTGTATTAGCCCAACGGGAATCCTTTTGCGAATAAAACCAGCTCAGCGAGGCACTGTCCTTGGAAGAGGGCTTAGGGAAATCATCCACGGAAAGACCGCTTGTACTGTATAAGTCATCGATACTCAAAAGTTCCAGCTTTTGTCGTTCGACACGCTCCAGGAGCTGGTTATACTTGGCTTCCTCTCCCTTGGTCTTGGTAAGCAAATCATTTTTTTGATCCTTGGCGGATTCCAGATCGCCGCTACGCTCTTCTAGCTCCAGATGCAAATTTGTAACCTTATTTTTCTTCTCTTCTATTTCCTTTTTTTGAGAAATCAAAGATTCACGCAATCCCTTGAGCGAAAGCAGGAGTTCCCGTATGCCATTACCGGTATGTTGCAGATTATCTTCATATTTGAAGAAATTACCCATGTCCATACTACGTTCCAGGGCATTGGCCGCCCCTGAACGATTAAGCTCCCAGTAGCTGCCGATAAGCGCACCTAAGACTTCCTTTTGCCGCTCGATCGTCAACTCCTTTTGACGAATTTGTTTTTCCAGATCTATTATTTGCTCATTGTAATCAGTAATTTTGCGACGGTTAAGCTCTATCTCCGTTTCTACTTTGCTGATTTGCGAATCCATGACTGCAATTTGATTGGAAAGCGAAGCGCTTTGCTGCTGCTTGACTTCCAATATCTCCCGGTACATCTTGGCCTTTTTTTCCAGATCTTCCAGTTTTTCCTGGCGTTCTCTTTCTTCTTTGGACTGCTCGTCGGAAAGGCTATCAATACTTTCCTCCTGGGCCTGCACCAAATGCCAAGCACCCAAAACCACGAGTAAAAGCGTGGCGATAAGTAGGATTTTTTCTTGGTTATTTTTGTTTCCCATTTTTTATTTCAACAGGCACGACTTACAGATTGTCTTATGCTTGCAGTTTTTGCCGCGCTTGATCTATGCGACGCAAGGTTTCTTCCTTTCCCAAAACCCACGCAACTTCCATGGGTGAGGGCGATTTTTCCAAACCTGTGAGTGCGACCCGCAACGGCCAAAGAAGTTTGCCGCGATCTACCTTGCCTTCACCAGAGCTGAAATTTTTTTCAGCCGCAGCCATAAGCGAAGCGCTGATTTTTTCGCTTGTGAACTCCTCTTCCGGTATCTGCGCCAAATTTTCTTCGGCTATTCGGAGCGAAAACATGATTTCTTTAGCGCCCATACCTTTCCAAGAAAGCATTTCTTCCGAAGGATCCACCTGCGTAAAAAGAAATCTCAAGGCTTCGCCTGCATCTGAAAGTTTATTCAAGCGCTCGCGATCCACCGCAAGCATTTTTTTGAGATACTCTTCGGAGCGGCAAGTTTCTGGTGCGGCTTGAAAAAAATCTTTCTTTTCCAGGTAAGGAAGGACTTTCCCGTAAAGATCTTCCGGGGAAATTTTTTTAAGATATTGCGCGTTTATCCAGTCCAGCTTTTTAAGGTCAAATACTGCTCCGGCTTTGTGCACGTGGGAAACATCAAAAACCTTTGTCAGTTCCTCCAGTGAAAATATTTCTTGCGTGCTTCCCTGCCCCGGATTCCAACCCAAAAGCGCCACGAAATTTATCAGCGCTTCTTCGAAATAACCCTTAGCCAAATAATCTTCCACCGCCACATCCCCTTGCCTTTTGGAAAGTTTGGTGCGATCCGGATTGAGCAAAAGCGGCAAATGCGCAAATATCGGAAGTTGCCAACCAAAGGCTTCGTAAAGCAGGATGTGTTTGGGCGTGCTGGGCAGCCATTCTTCGCCGCGGATCACGTGAGAAATATTCATCAGATGGTCATCTACCACATTGGCCAGATGATAAGTAGGAAAACCGTCGGATTTGAGCAACACCTGATCGTCAATCGTGTCACTGCTGAAAGAGATTTTGCCGCGCACCAAATCCCTAAACTCTATCTTTTTGCCATGCTCCACTTTGAGACGCACCACGTGCTTTTCTCCTCTTTTTAACCGCTCTTCTATTTCTTCGACACCAAGACTTAAGCAATGCCGGTCATACATGGGCGCCTTTTTGTCCGCCGCCTGCTCCGCACGCATCCTCTCGAGCCTTTCGCTGCTGCAAAAACAACGATAGGCGCGCTTTTCCAAAAGAAGCATGTCCACGTATTTGCGGTAGATCTCCAGTCTCGCGGATTGAACGTAAGGACCGCACCCCCCACGCTCAAAAATCCCCGGGTAATTTGCGGATTTTGTTGCACCCTCCCCTTCTTCCAAGAAAGGCCCCTCGTCCCACGTTAAATTGACTGCCCGAAGGGATTTGAGCAAGTTTTCCACCGCTCCTTCCACATAACGCGCGCGGTCCGTATCTTCGATGCGCAAAATAAATTTGCCGCCATGTTTGCGGGCAAACAGATAATTGTATAAAGCGGTTCTCAAGCCGCCGACATGCAAATAGCCGGTCGGCGAAGGAGCAAAACGAACTCTTATATCACTCATTTTCATTCTTCTTATCCTTTTTGATTATGCGCCAATGCACCAAGCAGATCGGCAGCGCGATTAGCACCATCGTCAGCGCGTCCACCACATTGTTTTGCCGAGCCGGAACGATGCATTTTTCGCCCGTACTGTTCTCTTTCCAATTTTGGTAATCTTTGAGAAATTGTTCCAACTGCGCTTTCTGATCATCCGTAGCGATGCTCTTGAAAGAGCTTAGGTCCGGCGTGCCCAAAATAGGGGGCTGCTGATTGCATTCAAAATAACTTTTCTTTTCCGCTTCCGTAAAAAAAGCATATTTAAGACCCGTATTGATAAGCCTCCCGGTGCCGACCGCCACAAAGATCAAGCTGATCAAAGCTGCCAAATAAAGATAGACGGTGCGCACCATTTTTGTTTTAGGCGTCATATTTTTTGCCAAAAATTATCTTAAAAGGGAAAAGCATTACTGCCCCCAAAACCCTCTTTGCCCTGTAACTGGGCTCCAAAGCCAAGCGCCAAAGCCACTCCAGTCCCAAAACACGCATAAATAGGGGGGCGCGCCTTATTTTGCCTGTAGCAAAATCAAAAGCGCCGCCTACGCCTATAGCCAACCTTATTTTATCATTTTTTATCCGAGAAATAAAGAGCTCCTGGGAAGGCGCCCCGAAACTGCAGAGCAGTAGTTGATATCCGGCATCCGGTATCCGGTATGAAGAAAGATTTCTCAGGTCAATATTGTCGCCGGAAAATTCAATACGAGGATATTTTTTTCTCAACGCTGCCGCAGTCTCTTGCCAACTGCTAAGTCCGTCTTTGCGGGCCGCCAAAAAAACATCCATCCCTCTTTTTTGGGCCATGCCAAGCACCGCGTGCATCAAATCCGCTCCCGCAAAACGGCATTTCAGTTTCCCACCCTGCCGCAGAAAAGCAAATTTTATCCCTATCCCGTCCGCAACATTAAGGTCGCACGTATTGAGCACCTCCCTAAATTCATCCCTTTCTTGTGCCAACAGCACCATTTCCGGATTAACCGTAGCGATCCGGTGTAATTTTTCCTCACCCAAAAAACTTTCTATTTTTTCAAGAATCTCCTCTTTCAAAAAATTATCTATCCTTACGCCAAGTATATGCATCTCAAAGCTCGTTAACCCGCAAACTCGGCAACCGAAAAGATGCCGCGTTAAGTTTAAATCAGCGGACAAACCTCCAGCGGCAAATATTGCACACCTCCTTTTTGGGAAACACTTTCCACCACTTTTATATCTTCCACGGACACAATCGCGTGTAATTTCTCATCTATCCGAGGAGCCTCTTCTAGAGCATCCCATTTTTCGGCGCGGATGCGTCCGAGTGTAATATGTGCGCGATATTCTTTGCGCGAAGCGACAAAAGTCCCCAGCGCTTTTTCCACTTTTTCCACCAAGTCAAGCATCTCCTTACTCGGCAAAGCCAGGGCTACAATAGCTTGCGGAGCTTGGTCGTCCGGAAGGAATGTTATTTGGGCCAACTCCAAATCGAAAGCTTCCGTATTTTCAGTCGCAACGCGCACCTTTTCGCATATTTCCCCTATCTGCGATTCATCCACATATCCGATAAAAGCCACCGTGACATGGAGGTTTTCTTGGCGTACCCATTTGACCGGCAGCTCCTTATATGGCGCCATTTTATCCATCAGACGCTTGGAAAGCC
>DAOKZJ010000012.1:0-27619 GCA_035325685.1 Candidatus Moraniibacteriota bacterium
TATGATCAAAGTCGCAATCAACGGGTTCGGCAGGATCGGCAGGCCTTCGTTCAAGATCGCTTTCGAGCGGGATGATCTGGAAGTGGTCGCCATTAACGATTTGAGTGATATCCGTTCGGCCGCGCATCTTTTGCGCTACGATTCTTCCTACGGGGCGTATGGGCGCGAAGTGGAAGTGGATGAGGAAAAAAGCGAGCTTGTCATAGACGGAATAGCGGTAAAGTATCTCAGCCAGAAAGATCCCACGCAGCTTCCTTGGAAGGAAATGGGGGTGGATCTGGTGCTGGAATGCACGGGCATATTTTTGGACAAGGAAAGTGCGGGCAAGCATATCGCGGCCGGTGCCAAGAAAGTGGTGCTTAGCGCTCCGCCCAAGGATGACACGTCGGTATATCTTTTGGGCGTCAATGCGCAAGATTATGCGGGCGAGGCAATTGTATCCAACGGGTCGTGTACTACCAATTGTCTGGCGCCTATGATCAAGGTTTTGGACGATCTTTGTTCGGTGGAGCAGGGATTTATGACTACCACGCATTCCTATACCAATGACCAAAATTTATTGGATTTGCCGCACCGCGATATGCGTCGCGCTCGTGCCGCTGCGCTCTCTATTATTCCGACCACGACCGGTGCAGCCAAGACGGTCGGCAAGGTCATCCCGCACCTCAAAGGCAAGTTGGATGGAATTGCGCTGCGCGTGCCGACGCCCGTGGTTTCTATTGTGGATTTTATCTGCACGGTGAAAGATCCTAAGAGCGTCGAGCAGATAAACGAAGCTTTTCGCTCTGCTGCGGGTGGCCCGCTGCACGGCGTCCTGGCTGCCACGGATGAGGAGTTGGTGTCCATGGATTTCAAGATGCATCCGGCCAGCGCGATCGTGGACTTGCCGCTTACCATGGCGCAAGAGAACATGGTCAAAATTGTCGGTTGGTATGACAACGAATGGGGATATTCCAACCGGCTGGTGGAAATGGGTCTTTATATTATGAAATAATTCTTTATTTATCGGAAATAGGCAAAAACAACAAAAGCGCTGCCCTGGGAGTGCTTTTGTTGTTTTTGCGCTTATTGACATTGCTGCTGAAGGGGTTACAATAAAGGCACGAGTTCTTTTTTGGAGACCATCGGACCGCAAGGGAGCCGGACGGGCGCGGGAAGAGCGTGTGCTCGAAGTGAGATGAGCACGTCTGTCGCTATGCGATAAAATCCCATTTTATCCTAATCATCCCTCCCTTGCGGTCCCACCAGTTGCCGGGCGCTACGCTGCTGCTTTTTTCCATGCAGCAAACATTTTCCTCAGCAGCGAGCGCCCGTCCATCAACCCTTCCGGGATATCCAACGCGATATCCTTTTTTCTTTGGCAAAAAAGAGAAAATGTAATACAATGCAATAAGCTTGCAGCGTTCGTATTTAACTTGCACGAAGTGCCATGTATTTAAAGAAAGTAGAAATACAAGGATTTAAATCATTTGCCAACCGCACGGTCTTGGAATTTTTATCGGTGTGCAATTTCGGTGGCAATAAGGCAAATTGCGGCATCACGGCGGTCGTGGGTCCCAATGGGAGTGGCAAATCCAACATCTCCGACGCTATCAAATGGGCCATGGGCGAGCAGAGCATGAAGACGCTGCGCGGCAAAAAAAGCGAAGACGTGATTTTTGCGGGTAGTGCGGCCAAGACGCGTCTTTCCAGCGCGCACGTGACGCTTGTTTTTGACAACAGCGACAAGCGTATTCCGATTGAGTTTTCGGAAGTGGTTATCACGCGCAAAGTGTTCCGTAGCGGCGAATCGGAATATCTTATCAATGGCAGCAAAGTCCGTCTTTTGGATATTGCGGAGCTTTTGGCTAAGGCGGGTGTGGGCAAAGAAAGTTATTGCGTGATTACCCAGGGCATGACGGATGCGACGTTGCGCGCCACTCCCTTGGAAAGACGTATGGTGCTGGAGGATGCCGCCGGGGTCAAGCAATATCAGATCCGCAAGGAAAGGGCGCTTAAAAAGATTATTTCCACGCGCGACAACATCGAACGCACTCGTTCGCTTGTGCGCGAAATAGAGCCTCACTTGAAGATGCTCAAAAGGCAGGCGGAAAAAGCCCAACAAGGCAAAGAGGTGGCCGCTTCCCTCAAGGAAAAGCAAACGACCCTGTATTCTTTTCTGTGGCATTCTTTTCAAAAAGAACGGACGGGTTTGACTCAGGAGAGGGATTCTTTGGGAGCCAAAATGATGAACGCCCAGCGGGAGGTGGATGCTCTTTCGGAAATGTTGGCCAAGGAAGCGCCGCATATCGAAAAAGGCGGACACGATGAGGGGCTGGAGAAGGAAAAAAGCGCTTTGCAGGCCAGGCTCAATGAAATAGGGCGGGAAATGATCATTACGGAAGGGCGTATCGTGGTAGAACAGGAAAAGTTGGCCAGCCAAAAGCTCATAGAGATAATTCCGGTGGACTTGCGATATGTGCAGCAAAAACTTGCTGAAATCCGCACCGCGCAGGAAAAACTGATCGAACGGGTGGAGAAGGCGGAGAGCATGGAAGAGTTCCAGGAAATAAAAGAGCTGGCGCGGGCTATCCAACAACAGCTTTACGATTTGCATAGTCAGGCGGGCAAGGGAGAGGTGGAGGTGAAAAAGGACAATTCCAAAGAGGTGGCCGAAATTCAAACTCGCCTGAACCAATTGCAAGAAAAGAAAACGGTTTTGGCCAAGGGGGAAGCGGATCTCAAGGAAAAACTGCAAAAGGCCTCCGTGGCCATCGAAGAGCAGCTGCGCAAGGAACGTGAGCAGCGCGAACTTTTCTTCAAGCGCGAGCGTGAACTCAGGGCCAAGCAGGAAGAATTGAATATCCTTAAAGACAAGTTTAACGATGCCAAAATCCGCTTGGCACGCATCGAAGTGCGCGAAGAGGATTTGGTCGGGGAAATACGCTCTTTTCTCAAGACGGAACCGGGAAGTCTTTCTTGGGATGGCGTGGCTATAGACCAAGGAGGATTGGAACGGGATATTGCGCGGCTTAAAATGCAAATGGAACAAATCGGCGGCATAGATCCCTTGGTTGTGCAGGAATACCAAGAGACAAACGCGCGCTTTGATTTTTTGACGGGAGAACTTGCGGATTTGGAGCAGGCCATAACAGGCTTGGAAAGCGTGGTTGCGGAAATGGATCAGCGGATCCGTCAGGAATTCGAAAAAGCTTATGCGGCCATCAATGCGGAGTTTACCAAGTATTTCCGCATCATTTTCGGGGGTGGCAACGCCTATTTGAAGAAAATCAAAATCCAATCCGCCAAGTCTAAGTCTGCGCAAGAAGAGGGAGCAGCTCAGGAAGAAGAGGATATGGAACAAGAGCAAGAGCGTGTCGGCGAAGTAGGTGTGGATATTTTTGCTTGTCCTCCGGGAAAAAAGATCAGCAACCTTTCCATGCTTAGCGGCGGCGAGCGTTCGCTTACGGCGATCGCGTTGCTGTTTGCGATCATTGCCTACAATCCGCCGCCTTTTGCCATTTTGGATGAAGTGGAAGCGGCGCTGGATGAAGCCAATTCACGCCGTTTCGGCAAGATATTGCAAGAGCTCAGTGCCAACACGCAATTTGTGGCCATTACGCACAATCGCGAAACCATGCGCCAAGCTTCTCTTCTTTACGGGGTAACCATGGGTGACGATGCCATTTCCAAGATACTTTCGGTGCGCCTGGATCAGGTGGGCCAGGACGGGAAGATAAACCAATAAATTTACGAATTTTTCCGATTTTCAAACAGCGTGTAATTTTTTTGGATAAATGAATATGCACACCGAGGAAAAGGAATCCGCATGGGAAGGAGGGAAATTCGAGACATTGGCCAGGGCTATCGCTGTCTTGGACGGAAAAATAGAAAGTCAAGAAAAGCGCATTGAGGCTTTGGAATCTGGACGCAAAGACATATCTTCTGGGCAGCCTTCGCACAATTACGCAAACGAGCTGTTGCCGCGGCATATCAAGGGGACGGCTCCTGAGAAAAAAGAAGATATGACCTTCGTTACGTCGACAGAAAAGGAAAGCCTTTTGCTGACAAATTCAATAGGCGAAGAAAAGGAAACGCTGGAGGAAAATATCGGGGGAAAATGGTTTGCGCGCATAGGCATAGCCGCTTTGGTTTTGGGGGTATCTTTTTTTCTCAAGTACGCCATCGATAGCGGCTGGATAGGGGAAACCGGGCGGGTCATTTTGGGAATCTTTACAGGAATAGCCCTTTTGGCAATAGGGGAAAAAACAATTCGTCGGTATCCCTACTACGGACAAATAACGGCGGGTGGCGGAATAGTGATTCTTTATTTAGCGCTTTTTGCTGCACATAATTTCTACGGACTCCTTTCTCAATACGGCGCTTTTTTGGCCATGGCGCTGGTTACGGGTGCAGCCATCGCGCTCAGTATTCGTTGGGGAGCGCTATCTTTGATGCATGTTGCCACCTTGGGCGGATTTGTCGTTCCCTTGCTTGTTTCGAGCGGAGAAAGCAAGCAAACAGAACTTTTTTCCTACATAGCTATTTTGGATCTGGCCATTTTGGCTGTTTCGCTAAGAAATAAATGGCATAGCGTCCAGGTGATAGGATTTTTGGGGACTTATTTCTTGACTTATCTTTGGGCGGGAAGTTATTACGAGAGTTATTACTTGGGCAGCACTCTTTCTTTTGCCACTCTTTTCTTCGTCATCTTTTCACTGGCGACCATTTCTTACAACGTTTTGCGGCGCCAACTATCTACGGGAGTGGAGCAGCTGCTTTCGGTGGTGGTGGCGGTCGCTTATTTTACGTCGGGGTACGCCCTGCTTAAAAGCGGATATGAAGATTTTTTGGGTTTTTTCACTTTACTGTTGGCTGTTTATTATTTCGCCTTGGCTCGCATTGTGCGTGTGGCCACCCCTCAAGACAAAGCCCTTTGGCAATTTTTGGCCATGGCGGCCGTATCTTTCATCACCCTTTGTATCCCCGTGCAATTTGAAGGGGAAATTGTCACGATCGGCTGGGCGGTGGAGGCCGTGCTCTTGCTTTCGGTTTGGAAAAGCACGCGTCGTCCCATGCTGGGGGATTTTTCTGTTTTGATCTTCTTTTTTGCTGCTTTCAAATATCTCACGTCCGATATTGCCAAGACAGCTCAGGAGACGACTTTGATCGCTAACGCCACTTTCGCTGCAGGCGTTGCCTTGGCCTTGGCCGCTTACGTATGTTTTGTTATCGCCAAGTCTTTTCGTGAAGATTTGGAGCAAACTGCGCAAGTTCTTGTTTCCAAGCGCTCTTTGGTTGTGTATTTTGCCGTCTTTGCTAACTTGCTGGTCTTTTTTACGGCAAACAGGGAAATAAACAAATATTACAACGACAAAATATATACTTATGAACAGCAGATGGAAGAGCGGTTATCTTCGCTGCCGCCGGCTGCGGGGGGAATTAAGAGTGCCGATACGCTCAAAAGTGCGGCCTATGATGATTTTTACGAAGCAAGAAAGAAGCTGAAAAATGCCAACAGCGTAGCCCTTTCCATTTTTTGGATGTTTTATGGCGCGGTGGCGCTTGCGGTGGGTATCGCCAGGAGCAACAAGGGAATGCGCCTGGGCGCTTTGGCCCTTTTGATTATTGCCATACTCAAACTTTTCTTTTACGATCTTTGGAATTTGGGACAGCTTTATCGCATCATTTCTTCCATAACTTTGGGCGCGGTGCTTTTGGGCATCTCTTTCGCGTACCAGCGTTACCAAGGAAGGATGCGTCAATTTATCCAGGGCGAGAATTAAGCATTTAGCTGAAGATATGGAAAAAAAGAAAGGAATATATATTTGGCTATCCGCCTTGGTTTTGCTGGGATCGGCGGGCTGGGGCGCTTTGGCGGCAGCTCCCGAGTGGCGTTTTATGAAGGATTTGGGAATTTCTTCTGCAGATTTGGCGCGTGTCGAGCTGGATGCGGAAATTTTTTCTTCAGCCAGGCGGGACCTTGGCGATTTGCGCATATTCGATTCTAAGGAAAAACAAATCCCGTATCGCTTGATCAAGGAGGAGGGAGTCGGCGGGAAAGAGCATTATCAGGCAAGGATGTTTGACAGTTCCTTTGTTTCCAATCAATGGTCCGAAGCGATTTTTGACTTGGGAAAGGACGAGGCCCTCACCAGCGCAGTCACTTTTTCCACCGAGCAGGAAAATTTCCAGCGCACAGTCCAAGTTGACGCCAGCTCCGATCTCAAGGAATGGCGCACCCTTACGGATAAGGCATATGCTTTTGATTATACTGATAAAAAAGCCAATATCAGGGTTAAAGGTTATCGCGTTTCTTATCCCGAAAGCGCGGCGCGGTATATCCGTTTACGCATCGATGCTTCCGCAGGTGAACCCGTTCGCATTTTGGGCGCTTCTTTTGAGCGTGAAATGGTGCAGTGGGCGCGGGAGATAACGCGTCCGGCAACTTTGGTTTCTGAAAAAAAGAACGAGTCGACTAAGAGTACGGAGATTTTAGCGGATTTGGGAGTTTCTGGTGTGCCTGCTGGTAAAATCTCTTTTTCTGTTTCAGATAAGAATTTCAAGCGTTCCTTCAGCATCTTGACTTCCGATTCTTTGGAGATGAATGATGCTCGCACTGTCGGATATGGATATATTTTTCGTTTTGATACTGCCAAATTTCAAGGAGAAAGTTTGAGTGCGGATATCGCTTCCGCTGAGCCCCTGGGGCGTTATGTGAAAATAGTGCTGCGAAATGAGGATAATGAGCCTCTTGCGGTTTCCGCTCTTGATTTTTCCTATGCCGTGCGCAGCCTTGTTTTTCCGGCAAAGAGCGGAGAAAGGTATGCGCTTTATTACGGAAATCCGGAAGCTGCCGCACCCAGGTATGATCTGGACACTTATTTTGCTTATTTGGATACAGACAAAACCGCTCAGCTCAAGACGAGCCAAGAAAAAATCAATCCGGACTACAAGGAGCCAAAAGACGAAAGACCCTTTTCGGAATGTTCCCCGTTTCTTTTGCCCGCAGCCTTGGTTTTAGCTGCTCTCCTGTTGGGTTTATTGGTAACGCGTTTCATTCGCAACTGAAGTTGAAACGGAAAATGAAAAAAATAAAAAAGCCCCCTGAGGGCTTTTTTGCAATATCCAAATGGTTTGCTTGTAACAATTAGGATAGGAAAGGTTTTTTGATTTTTCTTTATGGCAAGGGATTTGCAAATTTGCGACGTAGCGGTGGTGGGCGGGGGAATAACCGGCGCAGCTGTTTTGTACGTGCTTAGCCGTTATACCAACATCGCAAATTTGGTGCTTTTCGAAAAAGGTTCGGCGTTGGCACATGTCAATTCTCACGCGCGCATGAACAGTCAGACGCTTCATTTTGGCGATATCGAAACTAATTACTCGCTGGAAAAAGCGGCCAAGGTCAAGCAGCAGGCAAGCTTGTTGGCCTCCTTTTTGGAGCGCCATGCTCCGGAGGCGTATCTTTTGGGACACAAGATGGTGTTGGCTGTGGGAAAAAAAGAAGTGGCGGAGCTTGAAAGCCGTTTTGGCCATTTTAAAAAAACATTTCCGTCGCTCAGAAAACTTTCGCGCGAAGATATTGCCGTCATAGAACCAAAGATAGTTGAAGGAAGGGATTTCGCCGAGCCAATCTTGGCCCTTTTTAACGAAAAGGGATTTGCTGTCGACTACGAGAAAGCCGCTGCCGCGCTGGTTAGGGAATCTCTTTCCTCTGGCAAAGAGATAAAAGTGGAGCTTTCCGCCAAAGTGGAAGATATCTTGCGCACAAAAGACGGATTCAAGTTGAAGCTTAAGGGCGGAAGGGATTTCCGTGCGCGTTTTGTAGTGGTCGCGGCGGGCGCGCACAGTCTCATCTTGGCCAAACGGATGGGTTATGGCAAGAACTTAGGCATTTTGCCCGTGGCGGGAAGTTTTTATACGGCTGCAGGATTGCTTGGCGGCAAGGTTTACACTATGCAAAATCCCAAACTTCCCTTTGCGGCGGTGCATGGCGATCCGGACATAAATGATCCGAACGAAACGCGCTTTGGTCCCACGGCCAAAGTCCTCCCTCTTTTGGAGCGGCACAATTGGCGCACCTTTGCTGATTTTCTCCAAACATCCCTCTATACGCTCAAGGGGGTGCGGAGTCTTGTCGGGGTTCTTTCGGACAAGACAATTTTTCTTTTTGCCATGCAAAATCTTTTGTATGACGTTCCTTTTTTGGGCAAGTGGTTTTTTATCAAGAAGGTGCGCAAAATAGTGCCGACCATTCGCTGGCAAGACCTGGAGTATGGTTGGGGGTTGGGCGGCATCCGTCCGCAAGTTATTGACAGCGAAAAAGGGGAGATGACCATGGGTGAAGCAAAAATAACGGAAAAGGGGATAATTTTCGACATCACACCTTCTCCGGGAGCTTCTGTGTGTCTGGCCAATGCTGAGCGGGATGCTGAAATTCTCTCGGCCATGTCCAAGGGATATGTTTTCGATAAAGATTTGTTTCGCAAAGATCATCCATTCTTTTATTGAATGGAACATATTCCAAAAATAAACCAAGCGGGCAGCAATAATAAAATAAGGGATGGGATTTTTTCAAGACAGGTTTCGGTTAATACTTAAAAAAATCATATGGAGAAAATCAGTTTTCGTGACATGGGCCTGTTGCTTTTGCGGCTTGGTCCGGCTCTTTCTTTTATGGCTCACGGTTGGGCAAAGTTTGCCAACGTGGCAGGTACGACTGCCTTTTTTGCCAAACTTGAATTGGCCAGCCCTTTTGTGTATCTGGTGGCGACGGTTGAACTTTTAGGGGGAGCGGCTCTTTTGGTGGGCAAGTGGACAAGAGTGGCCGGAATGCTTTTGGCGGTCAATATGTTTTTTGCCATCTTCTTGGTCAAGCGCCAAGCCGGTTTTTTGGGAGGATACGAACTGGAGCTTGTCTTGCTGCTTTTTTCCTTGGGCATCGCTCTGGTCGGTCCTGGTGGATATGCTTGGGGAGGGATTTTTTCCAAGGAAAAAGCTTAAAGACGTTTGTTTTTAAAAACGGCTTCCTCTGGGCGGCCGTTTTTTGCGTGGTATAATGGACAGATAAGAAACTCAAAACAGGACAAGATATGGATAACGATTCGGATTTGCAAATAAAAAAAGCTCTTTATCTGGCTCAAAGCGCCGCACAGGATGCAGGGAAAAGGCTTGGGGGGATCTTTGTCCGATTTGACCGCAAGTCGGTAAAGCTCAAAGAGCATGCGCAGCTTTTGACTCAGGCGGACTTGGCTTCCGAAGATATCATCATAGCTGCCATAAGGAAAAATTTTCCCGAGCATGCCATTTTGGCCGAGGAAAGCGGACGCAGCCAGGACCAATCGGATTGGCTGTGGATCGTTGATCCGATCGACGGCACTACGAACTTCTCTTTCCATAATCCGCTGTGGTCCATTTCGATTGGTGTGGCGCACAAAGGGGAACTGGTGGCCGGCGTGATCCATGCGCCGATGCTAGGTGAAACATATACGGTGGCCAAGGGGCAGGGAGCTTTCCTGAACGGAGAGCGTATCCAAGTTTCCGATCTTGGTGCGGAAAGAGCCATCCACACTTTTTGCCATGGTTCTTCCAGGCGCGACGTCTTTTTGGCTCTGGATTATGCGCGTACGCAAAAGATGCGGCGCATTGATTGCCGTCAGCTGGGAAGCGCTGCCATAGAATTGGCCTATGTGGCTAGCGGCAGGATTGAATCCATTTTAATTCCGGGTACGCGTCCTTGGGATGTGGCAGCCGGAGCGCTTTTGGTGTGCGAAGCCGGCGGGATGGTTACGGACTTTCGGGGAAAGAAATGGGGCATAGAAGATAAGGATATGCTGGCCACAAACGGCAAGGTGCACGAAGAAGTATTGGAAACGGTAAGGCAATTAACGGACAATTCTTGAATAAAGCTTTGCGCTTGGCGACGATTTGTAAGTGGTAAGACACCTTGTTTATGCTCATGTGCGCGCAAATAAGAATATATGGCAAGGTGCAGGGAGTTTCCTTGCGCGCTTTTGTGGCGGCTCAGGCGCAAAAGATCGGCGCGGTAGGTTATGTGGAAAATCGGGCGGACGGCAGTGTTTATGTGGAAGCGTGTGCCGAACAAGTTGCCCTTAGGGATCTTATCGCTGCTTGCCGCAAGGGTTCAAAAAATTCCCGCGTAGAAAAAGTGGAAGTGGAACTGGCTCAGCTTTGTCCGGTGTATGCGGGATTCAAGATAAAATAACTTACGGCTTGCGGCGGCGGGTGCAAAAAATAGCCAATGGGAAAAGAAAAAAGGGAACGCGGCTGCGTTCCCTTTGGGTTGTTGTCTGCGACTCAAGCTGCGTGTCGCCGGGAGCTTTTGTTTTCCAGGTGGCGGATGATTATTTCCCGCGCCACTTCGGAAAGCAGGCAGATCGATTCGGTCCGGCCGCTTTGGACGTAGCGCATGCGCGCGTCTTTGCGCGCCGCGTTGACTACTTCCAGCGAAGAGATCCGGATTTTCAGCCTCCGAGCCGCTTCCTGGCGGAGATCTTCCACGGTGGCCATGGCGACGGTGGTTTTTCCACCCTTTAGCTCGCGCTGCAAGATGGAAAAAGCCGCATTGCTGATCAACTCCCTTTTTTGCCCCCATTTAAAGCCCTTTTTTCTCTTCAAGTCCTTCTCCTCCTTTGGTTTTGGGATGGATAAGCCTTAAAAAGGCTGCAAAGTACTGATTTTTAATTATACTCCTTTTTATTAAATATGTCAATAGCGGGGCGGAAAAATGCTTCGAGAACCCTATTGACAGCCTGAAAGGATCATACTAAACTTGGATGGTATCGCTGAGCCAGCCGGGCCGTAAGTTTGGAGGCGGGTCAAGCGGTGCGTTTTATCATAAGGCAAAATTAGCAAGAAATTATGTTGACCATCCGTTTTTCCCGCGTAGGACGCAAGAATAAGCCACAGTACCGCATCGTTCTGCAAGAGCGCACAGCCGCTCCGACCGGACGCCACGCGGAGGTGCTTGGCAGTTATGACCCGCACCAGAAGAAGGCCGTGCTTAAAGCTGAAGCTATCAAGCAATGGATCGGTAAAGGCGCCCAACCTTCCGATACGGTGCACAACCTTTTGGTACGCGAAGGAGTTATTGAGGACAAGAAGCGCGCAGTAAAGATGGAACGCCCGAAAGTGGAACAAGCGGCTCCAACTGAAGAGGGAGCAGAAACTCCCAAAGAGGAGGTTGCGGCGTAGTTTTGGTGAAAAGTGAATAATTGATATATGTTCCGCAGACAGCAGGCATAAGTCGCGTAAAAAAAGTTTTTTCTTGCGCGATGACAAGTAAGTCCTGCCGAGGATCATGCGTCCGTTCTTTTGGAATTTGGGCGCATGGCACAAAGGTCGATCTGCGCTGAACGCAGATTTTTTAATTACCTACAAAAGCGCAGACAAGATACTTGTTTAAGTGCGAATTATGAAAAAATTTCGTACCCGGGTATCGATGCGCATTGCGTAGGAAAAAATCAGATGTTAACAAGAAAGCAAAAGCAGGACCTGGTCAAGGATCTGGCAAGCAGGCTCAAGGAAGCCAAGTCCGCGGTTTTTGTGGATTTCAAAGGTCTCAAAGTGAAGGACACGATGGAACTCAAGCGCACGTTGCGTAAGTCCCAGATAGAGTACGAAGTGGTTCGCAAGACCCTTTTGGACATAGCCCTTAAGGAAGCCGGCGTGGAAGGTGCCCAGGTGAGAAAGCTCGAAGGGCAAATCGCCGTTTCCTTCTCAGTATTGGATGAGGTTGCTCCGGCCAAGATCATCGACACGTTCGCCAAAACCAACGAGAATGTGAAGATGGTCGGCGGCGTACTCGGCAGCAAAGCTATGGACGAGGCTGAGGTTAAAGCCCTGGCCAAAGTTCCCTCCAAAGAAGAACTGCTCGCCAAGCTGGTTGGAACAATCAACGCTCCGGTCAGTGGATTCGTCAATGTCCTTGCCGGCAATATGCGCGGCTTGGTGCAGGCGCTCAATGCTATCAAGGAGCAGAAAGCGTAAACAGTCGATAGCTGGTAATCGCCAGTTTTCAAAAGTAATAAATTTAAGAATAATTTCAAATTTTTGGCATTTTAGTTTGCAAGCCGTAAGCTGCAAACTGAGAGCTGAAAACTAAAAAATATGTCTGAAGAGAAAAAGGACGTAGTGGTGCCGGAAAAATTCGCCAAGCTCGTTGAGGAAATTGAGAAAATGAGCGTACTGGACCTTTCCGAGCTCGTGAAGGTGCTTGAGGAGAAATTCGGTGTAAGTGCTGCCGCTCCCGTGATGATGGGCGCCATGCCTGCTGCTGGAGCCGCTGAAGCTGCCGAAGAGAAAACCGAATTTGACGTGATCTTGACCAGCGCCGGAGCGCAGAAGATCAATGTGATCAAGGTGGTGCGCGAGTTGACCGGCTTGGGACTCAAGGAGGCCAAGGACTTGGTGGATGCCGCTCCGAAAGCTATCAAGGAGAAGGTTGCCAAGGATGCTGCCGAAGAAACCAAGAAGAAGCTTGAAGAAGCAGGTGCAACCGCAGAAATCAAATAGTTTTTATTTCTGTTGGGGATATCAAAAAGACTCTTGCCGTAAGGCAGGGGTCTTTTTTTCTCTTTTTTAAATTCCTTCTTCCAAGAATACGGAATCTTTGTGGTGGGTGTGTTTTGCCCAATGATGCATTCGCTCCATCTCTTCGGTCATCAGTCGGAGTGCTTCTAAGGGATGTTTTTTGGTGTAATTGCCGTATATGCGCACGGCGAGCTTTTTTTGCATGGGCTTGGAAAGGCTTTTGGCTATCGCATCTGCACTGTGGCGGGGAGCTATCAGGCATATTTCTTTCAGGGAATATTTGTCTGCTGCTTTATTCACTGCTTTGCGGATTTGGGGGGGCATGCGCCCCTTCAATTCCTCCATATATCTTTCGTGATGACTGACGGCGCCCAGATCCTGTCCATGCGAGCGGGAGATGAACCCTTGTTTTTCTTTGGCTTCTTCACGCGGATTGAGCGCGACCGACCCCACGGCGGTAAGCTGTCCGTCGCTGGCCAGGTAAAGATGAGTTTCAAAGTCTCCGCTTACTAGCAGCAAAGTAGGATAACGTTCGAAGCGGGGAAGCGTGTTGGGTATTTTCATAACCTTGTTTTTAATTTTTTGCTTGCCTTGGGCATTTACCATTCTTCTTTTCGCGCGCCGTTTTCTGCGATAAGAGTTTGCGATTCTCCGTGGCGGATTATTGCCAGGATGCCCAGCGGTTCCAAAGAGGAATATTCTCCCACGTAAACCGCCTTAATCAGTTCGCCGATTCGCGGACCTATCCGTGCTTTCATTTCCGCAGCCAGATTGGCCGAAAGCAGCAGATAAACGGCGGACGCTTTTTCGCGCCTCGCCATTTCAGAGAGAGCGCCGGCTAATTGGTTGGCAAATGCTCGCAGGGCTTTGCGGTGGGGATAATGGGCAAGCGTTTTTTGAAGCAAGGAATAGGAAAGTTCGTACTCGGAAAAAGCCGCCTTGTTGCGCAAGGCTTGCTCGGGCGGGGAAAGGGAGAGGGCGGCTTGCAAAGTCATGAAATTGTCCTTGACGCGGAAGATGCGCGCTTCCAAATCGCCGCCCGCCGCCACAAGAGCTGTATTTTCGGAAAAATCCGGCATCTCAAAAGGGATTTTCATATGACTATGTCTTACTATTGCTGTATTCTATTACAAATATGCAGCTTTTTTCGTGCGGCCTTAAAAAAACTCCTTGGCGCAAGGAGGTTGGGAAATTAAAGCGATTCTGCACGTTTTTAGCGCATTACTGCTGGTCGTTTTCGCTTTGCGGAAAGCCCAAAAGATCCCCCAATCCCTTGGCGGCTTCGCTAAGGCGCGGCGCCTGAGAAAGGGAATCTAACAAAAGGGCGAAGGCGGCTCTTTGTGGTGTGCCTAGCGACTTGGGCAAGGGTTTTTCGGCGCGCTCCATGCTGGAAAGCATGCTGCGCACAAAATCTTCATTTTGGAAAACGTAACCTTTTTCCGTGCAGGCGAAAATGGCTTCGTCGATCTGGATCTGGCTGTACGGATCGGCGATGGAGCGCAGTAAGGAAAAGACCGCGCGACGCATGCTCCGCCAAGCACTGTCGCTGCGCGTCTTTCCCAAGAGAGGTTCTTGGGTTTGCTCGTCGGACGAGAAGATGAAATCATCAAAATAGGCGCTGCGGATAAAGACGCTGTGCGGCAGCATCTGCCAAGAGGATCTTGCTGCAGACCGCTCCTTCCATCTTTCCGCACCGTCTGCGCCCAAATAATAATAATGAGAAGCTTCATTGGGAAATTTTTCTTTCCAAAGCACGGCATCTAGCGTAAAAGTAACGCCGCTGCGACTATGCGTAAAAGATTCACGATATCTTCGGTGCACCAGTTCCTCCCAAGAAAGCGGTTGATTGTTGACTGTAAGAGAAAATCCTCGCGCGCGTCCCAGTTCCAAAAACCAGCCGAATTCTTTGGCCAAAAAAGAACGTAAAATTACTTCAAAATTTTCGCCCCCAAACGCGTGCACGCCGCTGAAGCGGACGAGTGTGCCAGTCGTTTTTTCCGTGGCTTTCGGGGAGGCGTCTATGCCGGAATAGAAATTGATATTTTCACTGTTGGCAAATATTTCATAAGTCCGGTTGCTTGCTTTTCCCGCATAAACCGTTTCCCAGCAGGCGCCCGCGGCAAAGGTAAAAAAGGTCAACCTGCCGATGCCGTTGCGTCCGTGGAGTGCGCTGCGGTGCCTCCTTAGTGCAGCTGCGGCCAGGGCCTTGCGCGATTCGAACAGCGGTTCGAATTTTTCCTTGAGGAGCGCGTGATCGATGCCGCTGCCATTGTCGCGCACCGAAAGGCTTTCCACGCGGCCCAAAGCGTTTAATTCGAAAGCTATGTCTATCTTGGTTGCGCCAGCATCAAATCCGTTCCAGGCATATTCGGCGATGGACTGGAGCGGAGTGAATTTTTTGAGCGCGGCCTTGATGCCGCGGGAGCTGACCTGGATGCGGGGCATAGATATGTCTTATCTTTAGCTTATTTAGGGAAATTTTAACATTATCCGCGATTTTTCGGAAGTTTTGGCCTTAGGAATTGACAAAAAACTATTTTGGGTGTACGATAATAAATCCCCTCTGCGGGGAAATTGGCAGTCATTCGAAAAAAGGAGGAAGAAAAAATGCCCAAGCAACTATGGAAAAATGACGGACTGGCGGTGGAGATTACCACGGGGAAGCATAGCACCGAAATACCTCAAAACTCAGCCAAAATCATCGGCGAGTTGCTCACTTCGGTCGGTGCCCAAGGTTTATTCAAGGCATCGATGGGCGAAAAGGCGCGCGCGTCCGAACATTCACCGTGCATAACGATCGCCGGCGAACTGGATGCACGCTCCAATTCGTTCGTGGCCATCGTGAAACCGGGGGATAACGGGACGCGCTACGCGTACAGGGTTTCTTTCAGTAAGGAATGCCGCGAAAAATCGCAGGAAATTTTTGTCCGCATGAAGGACGAAGTGGAAGATCTTTACGGCGAAGAGGGACTGGAAAGCGCAGTAATGGAAAACAAAAGCGTGATCCGGCGGCGACATCAGGCACGCGATGTGCTCAAAGACGAAACGGTGCTGGCCTGCGTATTGGAACATGTGCGCGCATTGGAAGACGTTTTGCCTAAAGGTATGGTTACCAGAAGGCAAGCCCTTTCTGCCGTGGTGGAATGCGGTTTGGAGTGTTCGGCGCAAGGAGCCTTGGAATATCTTATTTCCAGTGGATATTTGCGCGGCGAAGCGGTAATGTTAGCCGGTGGGGAAGTTCCACACGTAGCAATCACTCCTGATGCCCGCAGATTTCTTTCCAAATTCCTTTCGGCATCCGGAGAAAAAGCAGAAATGCTTGATGCGGAAACCGTAATGTTTGCCAAAAAGATTCTGGCGCTGCGTCGCCGCACCGATTCGTTCGAGGAGTTGTCCGAAAAGCTCGCGGAAAATGCTGATTTGCAAGTGAGCTTGGCGGATGAGGTAGGCTCGGTTCGGCAAAGCGTTGCCGAGCTAAAAAAAGAGCTTCAGGACAAAGAGATTTTGCTGGAGCGGCTGGAACTGCGCCGGGCGGAACTGGACAAGGAAGAATCCTCTCTCCGAGCGGAGCTCTCCGTAGTTTGCCGGATAAGGGAAAAACTCCAAGCCTTGGAAGCGGAAGATTGCGGATAACCTTCCGCAAAAAAACAAACGGCGACCGGTAACTGGTCGCCGTTTTTTTTATTTTTTTAAAAACCGCCGAACGATCGGAAGAGACTTATGTTTCAAGACTTTTTTACCCCGTCTTTGTAGTTTCCGCCGACGATCGGGATATGGGGGTTTTTCCATTCGGCCAAGGCGATGGATATCTGGGCCTCAAGGGGTCGGTCTTTTTCCCAAGTGGCAATGGCGCCGGCACGATGCATTCCTTCGTAGATAACGATGCGGCCGCCATGAATTATTCCCGTTAGCATCGTTTTGCCAGGAAAGCTTTTCTTTATGGCCGTTATCTTGTCGTTTTGGGAGAGAACAGAAAGGTTTGCAAGCGCGCGAAGCTCCAAGGTAGCTTGGTTTGCGTAAGCTTTGGAAATCCAGCCGCGACTAGGCACGCCGTAAAAGGAAGGAATGTCTCTGAGCGGATCCGTTATTGCAAAAAGTTCCCAAGAGAGATTTTCAGCACCAAGAGGGGCTATGTAAGCCGTGCGCCACTCTTCCCAACTTTCAAATCCGTGCTGTTGCCAGTGCTGTTGCCATGCTTTTTGGCAGCTTTCCCCTTTTTTCCAAGCGGCAAAAATTTCCACCCATTCAATGGGGCGGACGTATGCCAAAGAGGAATATTTGCCAGGTATTGCAAGCATTTAACAAGATGTTTTGTGTGTTGGGCCGCCAGGATTCGAACCTGGGCATCGCGGGACCAAAACCCGCTGCCTTACCGCTTGGCTACGGCCCAATGACAGTTGCAAGTCGAAAGTTGCAGGCGAAGGCTTTTTATCTCGTTTCCAGCCCCTACCCGCGGTTTCTACCTTGCTCTTTCCAACCCCTGCCTCATAATTCCCTGCTTATTCCAGGATCACTCCGCCCATGAGGCTGGCTGCGTCGCTGAGCAGGGAGCTTGTTTCGCGCGGTTCACCTTGTTCGGCCAAGCCTTTGGCGGAAGCGAAAGTTACTTTTGCTTCCTCGGCCGAAAGTCCTTTTACGCGCACCGGACGCCCCAATATATTAGCAAAAACGGTTTCCAAGGTCAACCTGTTCGTGTTGTCGTTCAACTTGTCCTTATAAAAGGAAAAGCGAGCCGCGATATTGATCGTCGATCCTTCCACGCCAGCCAGTTTGCAGTTGGGGAAAAGCGCGGCCAAGGACTGATTTTGAGCCACGGCATTGCGTACAAAATCCTGCCAAATTTTTTGCACTTGCGAAAAACTGAGCGGTTCTCCCGAAATCTCCTCTGTGGACGCGGCGACTTCTTTTGCGCTATTTGATTTGGCGGCTAAGATTTTGTCTTCTTCGGGCAGGGTGGCTTCTTTTTCGAAAGAGGCAAGCTTGGCTTCCTTTGGGGGAGAAACGGTTTGTTTGGGTGTATTGCTTGGAATAGTGCCGGCTTGGCTTTGAGAGGGCAAGGGGATTGGGGGTACGTTTGGGGGCGCGCTTTTTTGCAAAAGAGGCGCTTTGGGTGAAGTGGCGTCCACGATAGCCATTTCCAGGGGAAGCTGAGGGATGAATGCGCTGCGCGCTTTACCTTGGGCGGCCGCAATGGCGCTCAGGATATCCAGTACGGTTCTTTTGTCCTTACCTTTGGCTTGGAGGCGAATTTTTTCCAACTGCTCGGTCGTGAGTTCGTTGGCAAAAGTTTTTTCTAATTCTGCACTCACTGTCAAAAGCAGCACGCGACGCAAGTAATTGAGCAAGGACTTGACCAGGATATCCAGGTCATATCCGCGTTCGGCAAGGTTGTCTAGCGCAGAAAGCGCTGCGGCTGTTTCTCCTTCCAATATTTTGCCGGCCAGACTTGCAACGGCCGAAAATTCGGTTGTTCCCAGGATTCTTTCCACTTCCTGGGCGGTTATGTTTTTGTCTTCCAGGGCCATGACTTGTCCCAGGAGTGATTCGGCGTCGCGCATTCCTCCTTCGGCGGCGATGGCAATCATTTCCAGCGCCTCGCGCTCTATCTTTACCTCTTCGTCGGCAGCTATCTTGCTTAGCTTCTCCAGGATATGCTCAATTGAAAGACGTAAGAAATCAAATCTTTGACAACGTGAAACGATCGTTTCCGGCACTTTATGAATTTCGGTGGTTGCCAAGATGAAGATCACGTGGCTCGGCGGTTCCTCGAGGGTTTTGAGTAGCGCATTGAACGCTCCGGTCGAAAGCATGTGCACTTCGTCGATAATATAAACTTTGTATTTGGCGCTGGTGGGGGGGAGTTTTACGGTTTCGCGCAGTTCGCGAATATTGTCCACGCCGGTATTGGAGGCGGCGTCTATTTCAAAAATATCCAAGAGTTTTCCTTGGGCGATCAAGGTGCAGCTTTGACATGTGCCGCAAGGATCTGCTTCTTTTTCGTTGCGGCCGGTGCAGTTGACCGCTTTGGCCAAGATGCGCGCCATGGTCGTTTTACCGGTGCCGCGCGGCCCGGTAAAGAGGTAAGCGTGCGCAATTCTTCCGCTCAACAGAGCGTTTTGGAGCGTTTGGACTATGTGGGCTTGTCCGATAACTTTGGAAAAGGAATCGGGACGATATGCGCGGTAAAGGGAAGACATAAAAAAGTAAAAAGTAAAAAATAAAAGGCGAAAGGTGCAAGTTAAAAGTTAAAAAAAACGCAGGTGGAAGCTGGGAATAAGGCAAAATTATATCAGTTGCGTTTTTTTTGCTTTTAACTGGACACTGCCTGACATGCTACACGCATTTTAGCATCATCTTTGGGAAGCGAAAACTCCCCACGCGGGGGAGTTTGTGGCATAATCGTGTCTCGGGCGACTATTTTTTGAACACCCAGAATTTGTAGCCGACGAAATTCCAGATGAGGCCGACGGCTGTGCCGCCAAGCGCTCCGATGTTGACCCAGAGCTGGTCGGTCAAGAAGGGGAAGTTGAGTAAAGAATTGATCGGGGATTTGAGGTAAGAGACCACGACCGTGGCAACTGTGACGTTGATAAGCATTCCCACCACGCTGACCGCAAAGAATTGGGAAAACTTGCGGGCTGCGCCTTCGGTGGAAGTGTCAGAGAAGGTCCAATGCTTGTTGAGCAGGTAGCTGAAAGTGACGGCTACTAAGAAGGAGGCTCCTTTTTGCACGGCGTAACCGCTACCTTCGGTAACACCGGTTGTCAGCGTCAGGCCGTTGAGCACCAAAAGATCCACGAACGTGTTCATGATCCCGACCAGAAAGAATTTGGAGAACTGCTCGATCAAGGAGCGGAGTTTGGAACTACCTAAAAGCGCTTTTTCCATGGTTTTGTTTTTAATTTCGTTATTTTTTATTAAGCCGTTTGCGTGTTTTGCGCGGCACGTTCCCGGGCTAATTCCTCTTCCAAATCCTCCAGGTCATCCGCCCATTCGTCTGCAGCGGAATCATCACCTTCTGCGGCGCTATTTTCGGCGCGTGTTTCCCAAACGGCAAATTTGCCGTCTTCTCCTATATTTGACTTGGGCGAAGGAACTTCCAGTTCGGCAGAGAGGTTTATATTTGGAGCTTTTTGTAAGACGTTTTCGATTGCAGCCCAGGATGCATCCATGTCGCGCGGCACGACCAAGGCCACCTCGTCTCCGGGTTGGACGCGGAAATAAGTGATGGAAGCCAAAAGCACTTTGTACGGGCGCCCTTCGGCAAAGATGTGGAAGTTGCCGCGTTCATCCTGGGTGACCATGCCGATAAGATGCTTGCGTTCGATCGGCCCTATTTGTTTGTAAATAAAAGACCCGTCCGGAGTTATGGTCAGCTTGAGCATATCTCCTTCGACGAGTTTCGATTTGGATGCGTAATTGGCAGGCACCGGATATTGTTTGCCATCGGCGCCTATCATAATCTGGCCGTCAAAAGTGCCTTCGACTACCGTGCCTTCTTCTTCTGATTCGTATTTGCGTTTTCTTCCCGCTTTCTTTTTTCCTTCCAATTGCAAGAGCATCGCCTTGGCTCCCTGGATGGTCTTTTCGGCGTTACTTATCATGTCACGCAGCGCATCTATCTTGCGCGCTTTCTCCAAGTCCAGTTCTTCGCTTTTGTGCGTCATTTTTTTTCCAGGCGAACTAGGCGAAACTTACCAAGCTCCGCAAGCCACCCGTATTTATGTTTGTATTGGTTTGTCTTAAATATACAACAAGAAGGAAAATGCAACAAGTTGCGCTTGACTTTATGCTTAAAAAGGAGTATAATGGGAAGATAGTACCTTAGCGGGGAAAGTTGAAAAAATGCCTCAAATAGGCATTATCTCAAAAAAGCCGCACCTTTGCGGCCAAGGAGGAGGGTCATGCAAGACGTTTTGGAGTCCCATCGTCATGGAAGGGAAGGCAATTCCCGGCACAAACTGCTCGGCGAGGGCGTGGTGAGGGTGGATCTTTCGGAAATCGGGCATCCCTTTGAGGATGTCCTTCGGGAGCTGGTTTCGGAAATAAGGGCGTGCGAGCGTTCCCAGCACGCGGGAAGAGGTCGTGGACGCAAAAGCTCCACGACAGCAATCGTGGACAAGGCGCTGGAACAGCTTGCCACAATAATGAGGAACAAGGATTTGTCCGGTTTTGCGGTCAAATGACGTCGCGCTCATGAAACGGGACGGCAAGGCACAGGGATGTGCCTTTTAAAATTGTAATATATCGTAAGGAGTGAAAGGCAGCGCGTTGCTTTAAATTTTAAAAAATTGTGCCCCTTGATAAAAAATCAAAAGCTTGGTCTATGAAGATCCATTCCAAAATCGGTTCGCGTCCGGGAAAGCCGACCTACCGCACGCCTTCGCCGTTCAGGCAGAAAGTGCTAAGCGTGGTCAAAAATATTCCTTCGGGAAAAGTGCTCACGTATAAGCAAGTGGCGGAGCGCGCCGGCCGGCCCAGAGCTTTCCGCGCGGTCGGCTCCATCTTGAAAGGTAATTTCGACGCTTCCGTTCCTTGTCACAGGGTCATAAGGTCGGACGGCAAATTGGGGGAATATAATCGCGGCGCAAAAAAGAAGAAAGAATTGTTGGAAAAAGAAGGCGCGTTGGTCATGGGTAAGGGTGGCCGATTGTAATAACACGGGAAGGGTTTTAAATGGCAAAATTCAAGTTTATGCGCGGCGTGTCGGCAGAAAAAAATAGAACATTTCCGTATTTCGGGGAAATGGCGGCGCTTTTTTCGGTAGCTACTCTTTCGGGTTTATATCTTGCACTTTCTTCGCCTGAAGGATCGGTGGCAGTGGTGCAGGCGGTTCTTTCCGAATTTGCTTATTTGAACGAATTGCGGCCCTGGGAGCTTGCGGTGTTTATTTTTCTTAACAATTCTCTCAAAGCATTAGCCGTCATGCTTTTGGGCGTGGGTTTTGCGCTTGTTCCGCTTGTTTTTCTTTTTCTCAACGGACAGTTCCTGGGTTTGGTGGTCGGGGTTATTGGTAGCGTGCATGGATATGCGTTGGTTTTTTCCGCTCTTGCTTTACACGGGGTTTTGGAAATACCGGCGCTACTTGTGGCTGCCGGTTGGGGGGTTTTCCTGGGAAAATCTTTATATCTCAAAATACGCTACGGCCAGCATTTGGGGCCTCATTTTCGTCAAGCGCTCAAAACATTTTGGAAAGTGGTGCTCCCGGTTTTGGCAGCTGCCGCGGTGGTGGAAGTTTACATAAGTCCTCTTTTGTTGCGCTGGGGGAATTAAGGGCTATAAGGGAAACATATGGAGAAAAAATCAGAGCGCTTCTGGAGCGCAATCATTTTTGCCGGGTTGCTTGTTTTTGCTGCTTTATTTATCATGCGCACGGAACCCTTGGGATTGTTGCGTGCCGCAGTGGAAAATAATCTGGCCTTGGGTATGGCGGTGTTCGTGCTGATCGAAGCCGCCTCCATTGTGATTGTGCCGGTAACCACCTTGCTGCTTATTCCGGTGGCGGCAGATCTTTTCGGCGCTTTTGCGACTGCCGTGCTAAGCATTTTGGGTTGGGGTTTGGGCAGTGTGGCTGCTTTTGTTGTGGCGCGGCAGTTCGGGTTGCCCGTGGCAGAGCGTTTTGTCGGCAAGGAAAAGCTGGACGGTTACCGGAAAATCTTGGACGAGGGGGAACAATTTTGGACTATTGTGCTGCTGCGCATTCTTTTTCCGGTGGACGTAATCAGTTACGTGCTGGGACTGTTCAGTACGCTTTCTGTGGGAAAATATTCAGTAGCCACGTTCATGGGTATTTCGCCATTCGCTTTCTTTTATTCTTACGCCGGGCAAGCGCTGGCGATGGGGCGTTACGGCAAAGCAGCTTCCTTGGCGGCGGCAGCAGGCTTGGCGTTTCTGGCGGCTTGGTTTGTTTTTAAGCGCATGCGGAAAAGGCGTTAGCGACGATGTGCTACAATAAGGTTGTAAACGGGCATTAACAGGCGAATTTTAATTTTATGCAAGCGATGCAGCAATTCATTTTGGAAAATCCGTGGGTTTTGGTGGTGGTAGCCATCTGGACTCTTCCTTGGAAAGGAGCGGCTCTTTGGCGCAGTGCGCGGCGTGGTCATTTTGGCTGGTTTGGCGTTCTTTTGGTTTTTAACACTTTGGGCATATTGGATATTTCGTATATCTTCTTTTTTAGTAAACCCAAGACACCGTCCCAGCAGCCTGTCGAAACCGAGCAGGAAGTTATCGAGCGTCTTTCCAATGGCCGCAGATCGAAGGTGCTGCGCAAGCTTTAAAAAGATTTTAGCATCCTTATGAATTGGTTCAGCGAAAAAGAGCGCAAGGAAGCTGCCAATATATTGTTGGCCGGAGGAGTGGCGGTCGTTCCGACGGACACGCTTTATGGTCTGGTGGCGCGTGCCGCAGACAAAAGTGCGGTGGAGCGAGTGTATGTCTTGAGGAAGCGCGCACCGCAAAAACCAGTTATTGTACTCGTTGCTTCTTTAGGTGACTTATCTTTTTTGGGTATTGCGCTCAGTGTGCCGCAACGCGTATTTTTGCAAAAGGTCTGGCCCGGCCCGGTCAGTGTGGTTTTGGATTGTCCGGACAAGGAGTGGGAGCATATCCACCGGGGAACCTTTTCCATGGCTGTACGTATTCCGGATAACTTGGATTTCAGGGAGTTCGTTCGTCTTACGGGGCCACTTATCGCGCCTAGCGCCAATACGGAAGGAAATCCTCCGGCACGAAATATAAAAGAAGCACGAGGTTATTTTGGCGAGGGGGCGGACGCTTATTTGGATGCCGGGGAGCTGGAAAGAGAACCGTCCACGTTGGTCCGTCTTTTTGCAGACGGGTCTTGGGAAATATTAAGAGAAGGGGCAGGGAAGATAAAAGAAGGAGTTTGAATTTGAAATCTGAAAAAATCCGAAAACCCTCCAAAGCAAATTCCTAAAGCTTCGCTTTAGGAATTTGCTTTAATTGAGCCATTACCCAAAAGCGAAGCTTTAGGAAAGTAGCTTATTTTGCAAAATTCATATCTGTGGTATCATTTAAAAATAGGGGGTAAGTAATTGCCACAAAAATCCTATGCTAATCAAATCATGGTTCCTGCGGGGGTCGGTTTGTTTGTCGCTGAAGCGCCCAATCATTTTTTTCATAAAAAAGCTCAGACTTGTTCCGAATTACAAATTAGCGATTGCTTGCGGCTCCCTCTTTGCGTGTGCCGCTTTTTTGTTTACAGGCGACATGATTGGCAACAAAGTCGGAAGAGCTGATGCCTGGGGCCTGGAGGAAGTTGTCATAGACAAGGACACGACCTGGGAAAAAGGCGAGCATATCATAGATAAGTCGGTGCGCATCAAAAATGGCGCAACATTGACGATAGAAAAGGGAGCGAGAATATCTTTCTTCATGCTGGATCATAATTTTGCGCCGAATATAACTGTCGAAGACGGCAATATCGAGGCTTTAGGATCCACCGGCGAAGAAATAGTGTTCACTCCCCTCGGGGAAGAGGACGCCTACTATGTAAGAATCATGACGCGTTCCGAAGATGAGAAAGTAACATCTTTCAAGCATGTGCGGTTTGAAAAAGGAGGATATAACCCTCCTAAAATACTGCGCAATAAATTCGTAAATACGGTCTATGCATATTTTTGGGGAATAGCGGCGCTTATGTATGACTCCGGCAGGGTCGATATCTCCGACTCTGTTTTTGAAGGAAGCAGGCACCTTGCCATACAGGTGATGTTTGATGAAACAGCCGAAGATTCTTGGCGCAAGGGAGATTTTTTGGATGTGAGAGATTCGGATTTCGAGGGAAGCTCCCTGAAAGTGGCTATGGAAGCCAAGGTTTATTGTGAAACCGGATACGAAGAGGAGTATGACGAAGAAACGGGCGAAACTAGCGGTTACTTCGTGGAGGGACCCTGTGCCACAAAAATTACGCTCAAGGATAACTGGTATGACTCAAAAAATGGTCCAACTGCAAATTCCAATCCGACAGGGGATGGAGAAGCGGTCATAGGACCGGTGGATATTGCGGGTTGGCGAAGTTCCAAGGATAAGTCATGCGCCAGTTGCGCTTCCAATGTGCTGTTTTTGCCGGGACTGGAAGCAAGCAGGCTGTATGACGACGAAGAAAAATTATGGGAGCCCGCAAATAACGGGGATGTTGAGAAATTATATCTCGATGCCGATGGGAAAAGCATAAAGAAGGATGTGCGTGTAAAAGAAGGTGATGTGTTGGATAATACCCCGGTCGGTTCCGGTATTTATGGCGAATTCATCCGGCAGATGGATGAGCTTGAAAGCGGGGGCTTGATAAATGATTGGAGGCCGGTGGCCTATGACTGGAGAATGTCCCTGGATGAAATTGTTAGCAGCACTTCGTTGGCTGACGCTTTGCGCAATTTGGCAGAAAATTCCAAAACCAAAAAAGTAACGATAGTAGCCCATTCCAATGGCGGCCTGCTAGCCAAGGAGCTGATGATCGAGCTGGGAGAGGAAGAATCGGCAAAACTCATAGACAAGGTAATCTTGGTAGCGGTTCCGCAAATAGGTACGCCAGATGCCATAGCGGCGATGCTTCATGGCTATAAGCAAAACGTTTTTCCGGTACTGAGCAAAAGTACCGCCAGGGGGCTGGCCGTCAACATGTCCAGTGTCTATAATCTTCTTCCTGCGGGCGAATATTTTTCCACAGTGCAGACTCCGATTATAAATTTTGAAACAGAAGCATTTGCCGAGTGGAATGGCAGGTATGCGAAGGAGGTGGACTCCAGGGACGAGCTCGATTTTTTCCTCTTAGATAATTTCAGGAGGGTATTGGCTCCTTCTTCGGAATTGGACATGCCTGCGATACTCAATGGATATCTTCTAGATAAGGCACGCAGGACTCAGGAATCTCTAAGCGAGTGGAATATCCCGAGCGGAATAAGGGTTATCCAGATAGCCGGTTGGGGAGTGGATAAAACGGTCGGACGTATCAATTACGAAGTGGATCATGATGATTATTGCGATGGCGATCTTTGTTACTCCGGGGTGGACATACTGGAACCGGAAATCGATTCTACTATAGATGGGGACGGAACCGTGGTAACCCCGAGTGCCTTGTGGCTGGATAATGCAGAAAGATACTGGGTTAATGTCAGGACATATAATAGGGATAATCCTTTTAATACTGCATTTGGGTTTTTTAATAGGGAACACAAAAATATACTTGAAATAAAAGAGCTGCTATCATTTATAAGAGATAATTTAACATTAAATACAAAGCCAATTTCAGAATACACATATTTATCCACCGAAGTTCCTCCATCTGATAATATTAAACGTCTACAATATTCCCTTCATTCTCCTTTAAGTTTGGAGCTTTACGATGAACAGGGGCGCCGCACAGGCTTAAGTCAGGAGGGAGAAGTGCAAGAGCAGATCCCGGGAACATATTATTCCGAAATAGGCGATGTGAAATATATATTTTCCGATACCGACTTTCCCAACACGCTCAAGATGAAAGGTTATGGAGAGGGAAACTTCACTTTTTCCGTAAAGGAATATGATGGTGATGACAAAAGCGGGGAAATAACTTTCAAAGATATGCCAGTTACAGAGAACACGGAGGTTTCATTCAGTATTCCAGACGGGCTGGAGAGCGCTTCTGCTTTAGAAATAGATCTGGACGGAGACGGGAATGTCGACTATTCTCTTGGGCCGAAAATAGGTGAAGACGTCACTTTTGATTCGATAGCGCCGGAAACATCCGTAGTCCTGGACGGAGCTTTGGGGGAAAACGGTTGGCATGTCGGAGACGTGAGGGCCTCCTTAAGCGCCGTGGATAATGCAGGAGGCAGTGGAATAAGGGAGACTGAGTATTCCCTGGACAACGGCTCTACATGGAAAACATACCAAGGGCCAATTGATTTCTCGAAAGAAGGAATTTTTGAAATATTGTATTTTTCCACAGATAATCAGGGCAATAAAGAGGATATAAAAAATGTTTCCGTAAAAATAGATAAAACTTATCCGGAGGCAAAAGTAGTTTTTGATGAAAAGTCTCAGAAGCTGGAAATTTCGGGAATGGACAACCTTTCTCAAAATGTTTGGGTAAATCTGCAAGAAGAACAAATTTATCCGGAGAAGGAAATCCCGAAGAAAAAGGGAGTCAAGGGGTTTTTTGAAATGCTGTTTAAGCAGAAGGAAAAGAGGGTGCGGATAATTGCAAATTTGAAGGACCAGGCAGGACACGTGACAGAACTGCTATTGGAAAAAAAGAGAGACAGGAACGGTTTTTTGGATCTCTCCCTGATCTCCGTATCCTATGGCGATGAAAAGTTGGAATTTGCTGACAATCGCTTGCAATATAAATGGCTGCTGAATCGCCGGAGTGGCAAATATTCGATTTTTGCTGCACATATAAGGACTTCGACAGGCAGGATGGAAGCGCATTATTTGCCTAAATCCAACCAGACATTGATAATGGAAGGGCCGACGGAGCTGCCCGACGATGAGCAGGATAACATAGGAAAAAGAAGGATTTTGAAAAGATTTCCGGGGATGGTTGTTCCCGGCTTGAATATTGAAAAGGGTCAATTGAAGGTAATTTATTAAAAAATTTGTATGTCCCAAAAAAATATTTTTCTTTGTGGCTTTATCGGTAGTCTATTTTTTGCAGCTTCGGTAGTAATTTCAATTAAAGGAGCATGTGTTTTTGAGTATGTTTGTAGCAGACCACATGAAGATTCATTTGCTTTTTTCTTTTCTCCATTTGTTTTTTTGCTTCTTTTTTCCCTGATTACCTTCAGAATGCGTGAAGAAACATTCAATGCATGGTGGAAATTGGCGCGCATTTGGATCCCTGTTTCCATGCTGGCAATAATCATCTCTCCCTCATATGCCAACAACTGGATGTTTCCTGTTGAAAAAGGCAATGTCGCGGTTTTCCTTTCACTTGCTTTCATTATTGCGAGCACCCTGGTAACAACTTTCAGCTGGCAATTTTCAAGAAAAGGAAAGGCATTCACTTACGGATATATTCTTACAGCCGCTATCTTCTCCCTATTTGTTGCCATGGCAGTCCTCATCTCGCTGGCTAGGGCGCTCT
>DAOKZJ010000013.1:0-22797 GCA_035325685.1 Candidatus Moraniibacteriota bacterium
TAAAAATCCGCGCCGCCGGCCGTGGAAGAATCCAGCATGTCTTCAATGAAGCGGTTGCGGCAAGTCTTTTGGATACCCTTGTCCTCGATGTCTTTACAGAGTTCGGAATCTTTTTTGGAGATTGCCAGGTCTTTGAGGCAATAATCCCTGGGAAGGTCCTCAAGTCTGGCGCAAGCGGTTTCACTGTCGGTAGTCGCGCCGGAGGGAATTAGGCCGCAGCGCTGACGGCAATATTCTTGATCTTCACTTTCCGTAAAGCCGCTGCAGTTTTTAGCGCAATCCGCAGGGGTTATTTGTAAAAATTCGTCCTCCAATTTGGCAGCTTCTTCTTCGTCGCTGCTCTCTTCGGATGCGAGTTCTTCGTCGGTATCCGCTTCGGATGCATTTTCCGAGGGCAAAGCCATTTCTTCCGTTCCCAAGGGATCTTCGATCGGGGCGGTTGCCGTTTCTTCTTCGTCGATTTCCAAATAGCGCCCTTTGAGGATGGGATATCCCCAAGCAGCCAAGGCTAACGCGGCCAGGAAAAAAAGGAGCAGGGGAATGATTCTTTTTTTGTCCATAGGAGGGATCTTAATAGGCCTTGAGCAAATTAATAGCCGAGTAGTAATAACCCAATATGCGGTGATATTCCCAACCATGGTCCTTGGCGAGGGAAAGTGCGCCATGCGCGCTCAGGCCCACCATATGGTTGCCGGCAGCTTCCAAAGAGGCCGTATCCATTGTCGGATGCTTGCCGTACGGGTCGGCGACGGATTGGCACCACGGATATTCTTTGGAACCCCATCTTTCTTCGAAACTGCGCGTTCTTCCGTCCGTCCAGGAAGAGTAAGGGGTGATGGCTATCTCGTTGAGATTGCCTCTTTGGTGCATCATCAGTACGCCGGCGGTGTATTGGGCGGCATCACGGATGCGGAGATGGCCCATCTCCCAGTCGTAGCCGTAATAAAGCTGGTTGCCGGGGGTGGCGTTGACCTTGAATCCTTGGGCGGCATATTTGGTGCTGAAGCGGGCTTTCCAGTATCCGTAAGTGCGGTAAGAGATGGTCATGGTGCGGTTGTATTTTTCGTCTCCGGTACCGGTGATCTCTCCCATGCCGTAGACGTAGTGTTCCATGGGCAGCGTATTGATTGCCCAGATGCGGTCTCCGTCCGCGTCCGGACTGTCGTAGTAATGCAGCTTCATTTTGCCGCGGTAGCGGTCAAAACTGGAATCCGGTCGGTTGATATCGAACACGTAGTCGCTGGTGTTGCCGTCCGGCGCGTCAAACAATACGTCTCCGCTGACGATTGTATCCGGAACGGATTCATATACCTTGAAATTGCCGCTCCCGTTCCATTTGACTTTGGTATAGGTGTCTGCGTTGATTGTGGCCACTACGGCACCTGCGGTATTTTTGACTACGTAGCCAAGAGGGTTGCCGCTGGAAGCGCTATAAGCTTTTACGCGGAAATAGCTATCCGAAAGGTCGCTTTTGGTATAGGCGACAAGTCCTACGGAAATTTCCGGTCCAAGCGCTCCGCCGCCCAAGTTGGCTTCGCCGTAGTTGGTGCCGCCGCGCGAAAGGTAAGCCAGATAACGGTCATGTCCCGCTTTGTATGTGCTCGAGCCGTATTTTTTGTATTTGTCGTATTCTTTTTTGTCGTATTTTTTGTATTTGGAATATTTTTTGACAGGGGCGTACTTGTTTTTATAGTTGCGGTAGCGCTTATATTTGTCGTAAAGGGAAGCGTATTGGCGGTAACGGAGCGGTTCTTTTTTGAAGAGCTTGTATTTGGCATAAGCGTCCTTGTATTCCAACCTTTCCGCCTGGCTGTCGAAGGCATACTTTTCCTTGTATTCCTTGTATTCTTTGTATTTCTTCTTTTTTTTGTATTTTTCGTAAAGGAGGTATTTTTGGTAATAATCATAGTCGGCGCCGCTGCCGGTTTCGCTTTCGTCGCTGGAAGGAGCGACTTCCTGGGCGAATGTTGCCGGTACATAAGGCGCCGCGACAGCCAAAAGAAGCATGGTTGCCAAGATGTTTTTTGTGTATTTGAAAGTAGGCATTTTTTGGTGTTTAATCTTTAATCAGTGGCATAGATAAAGAAACTGCTACACTTTGCAGTGTAGCAGTTTTCGAAGTTTTTTTCCAGTTCCTGGTTCTTTTATAGGCCCAGCTCGCTATCTGTTTGGTCGCTGGCCAAATCCTTGTCCAGGGCTTGAAGTTCACTGTCCACCGCTTGAAGTTCTTGATCTACCGCGGCTTTGGGATTATCCGGTAAAGCTTCCAGGTCTTGCCCGGGGGCTTTTTTTTGCGAAGATTCCTCGGCGGGCATCGTTGTCTGCGGGGCTTGCGACCCGGTTGGGATCAGGGAATCATCGCGCCGGCCGGTTCCCATCAAGATGACAATGATGAGGATGAGTATTGCTACTACCAAGGCTCCGAGAGCCAGTTGCTTTTTCATATGTTTTTTTGGCGGTTCGGTTTACAAGGATTTCTCCTTCTTTTGTTGCTCGGTCTTTTCCGTTTGTGATTTTTCCGTTTCTTGCTCCTCTTGACCTGTCTGCGCTTCCAGTTGGGCGCGCAGCGCCTGGATATCTTTGCGGACGGTGTTTTGGATGAAGTTTTTCACCTCCAGGCGGCTTTGGCGCACGGTCTGGTCCACCTTGCGGGCTTCTCCCAATTTGGCTTTGAATTGGCCGTCAGATTCGCCGCAGGCCAGATTTTTTGAGGCGCGAAGCTGTTCCATAAACTGATCATGGCTTCGGTATAATGTTTGGATCTTTTCTTCGAGCGCGGCTAGATCTTTTTCTAAAGTGGTCGTATCCAGGCCATTTTCCTTAAAAAGGGTTGCAAGGCGTTCGAAGCGGATTTGGGCTTTGCCGTACACGTTCTCGTACATCCGGCGGTTGTTTTCGTAGCGCTTGAGGCGGGTCTGGACGCGGTTTTCGGTGTTTTTGCATTTTTCCTCGACGCGCTCGTCGCGTTTGGCCTGCATCTCGTCTTTTTTTGTTTTGCTCTCCTCGCGTTTCTCGTCAATTTGCGCACGTTTTTCCTGACGCGCCGAAGCGGCGGAGGAACTGGCTGCGGAATTTGCCGCAGTTTGCGCGTTTGCTCCCGAAGCCAGGGCCAACAGCAACGCTGCAGCCGCAACTTGCTTGTGCATAATTTTGTTTTATTTATCTGTCCCTTAAGCGGGACGGCATATCTATATTTTAATCCGCAATGTTTATAAAGTCCAGAAGAAATTGACAGCATGTAGCAAGGGTCTAGGTTTATGCTAGGCGCTCGACAATTCGGCCTCAAGAAGGTATATTGAAAAGAAAGGAAGCCTTAATAGGATAGAAAAACATATGGAAAAACCTTATCTTTCGGTGGTGGTGCCGCTTTACAATGAAGAGGGGAATGTCAAGGAGCTCCACAGGCGCATTTTTGAAGCTCTTAGGGCCTATGGCAAGCCTTTTGAGATCATTTTTGTCGATGATGGCAGTCGCGACAGGACGGTGGCGCTGTGCGCAGGACTTTCGCCGCTTACGCTCATCAGGCTGCGCAAGAATTTCGGACAGACGGCGGCTTTCGATGCCGGCATAAAGCACTCCAAGGGAGAGGTGGTGATAACCATGGACGGCGATCTGCAAAATGATCCGGCGGACATCCCGTTGCTGCTGGAAAAAATGGGTGAAGGTTTTGACGTGGTGAGCGGCTGGCGGCATAAGCGCAAAGACACTTTCAGCAAGCGCTTCTTTTCACGCACAGCCAATCTTTTGCGCAAGGTGCTCATCCAGGACGATATCCATGACAGCGGCTGTTCGCTCAAAGCTTACAAGCGCGCTTGCTTTGAAGATGTGGATCTGTTCGGCGAGATGCATCGTTTCATTCCGGCCATATTGCAGCTCAAGGGTTACAGTGTGGGGGAGGTGAAGGTTTCGCATCATCCGCGCGTTCACGGAGTAACCAAATACAACTGGAAAAGGGCGATCAAGGGATTTGTAGACATGGTTTCCATTTGGTTTTGGCGAAAATACGCCAGTCGCCCCCTGCATCTGTTCGGTGGGGCGGGGATGTTGCTTGGTTTTGCGGGGACGGTTGTTTTGGCCTGGATGGCTTTTGAGAAGATTTTCCGGGGGGCTTCCATCGGTGAACGCATCTGGCCGCTGATGGGAATTTTCTTGGTTTTGGTCGGTATCCAGCTTTTTATCTTCGGACTCTTGGCCGACATACTCCTTAAGACTTATTATCGCGAGCGCAAAGAAATGAACTATGCGATAAGGGAAATAAGGGAGCAATAAACATATGGCATATGGCATGTAGCATGTAGTATGAGGCAATGAAAAAAGACCCGGCGTTGGCTGGGTCTTTTTAGTTCGAGGTGCTTTTTGTTATTTGCTGCGACCTATCATGAGGATGCTTCCTCTGATGGTCTTGGTGATGGTAATATTCGGGCTTTGGGAAAACCCGTCATTTTTGATGGTGTGCCCGAGGAAGATGGCGCCAGCTTTGGTACTGGGCATGGGCACGTTGAGCGGGAAAGACATACTGTAAGGTCCCTTGGGTCTGGTGCCCTGCAGCAGGCGCTTTATTTCCTTGGAAAGATGGATGCAGACGATCCTTTCTTCTGGTGTGGTCCCTGAAAACCCCGGGGTAGTCGGTAGCATCATTGTCAAAGTCCTCCTTCTTTTGGGATGAAATGGCACTCTTAGGGAGTGCGGATGTTCTTATAATTATACACCCGGAAGATGTTTTTGTCAAGCGGCTACATGCCGCCCGTTTCGGCGGGTTGTTGAGCCCATCCTTTTTTTGCGCTAAAATATCTTCATGAGGATACTTTTTTTCAATTACGAATATCCGCCCCTAGGCGGAGGGGCGGGCAACGCGAGCGCCTACCTTCTGGGCGAATACGCCAAAAGGGAGGACTTGGAGGTGGATTTCGTCACTTCTTCGATAGACGGGGAATATCATCTGGAAAAACTCGGCGAGCGTATTCGCGTGCACCGTTTGCCGATCGGTAAAAACAAAGACAATTTGCACTTCCAATCCCAAAAAGATCTTTTGCGCTACAGCTATCGGGCGCTTAAGTTCGCCTGGCGGCTGGCCAAGAAAAACAAATACGATGTGGGGCACGCTTTTTTTGGCGTGCCGTGCGGATTTTTGGCCATGCTTATCAAATGGCGCTTCGGTATCCCGTATATTGTCAGTCTGCGCGGCGCGGACGTGCCTGGATACAGCGAAAGGTTTCCGCTTTGGTATGTTTTGCTCGGTCCTGTCGTCAAGTTGGTTTGGAAAAACGCCAAACATGTCGTGGCCAACAGTCAGGGACTCAAGGAATTGGCGCTAAAAACTCTTGCAAGGCAGGAAATCGCGGTTATCCCCAACGGAATAGCCACGGAAGAATTTTTTCCGGGCAGTCGCACGGGAACGGAAGACACTTTTGAAATAATATGCGTGTCCCGCATCACGCCGCGCAAGGGAATCCGTTTTTTGGTCATGGCCATGGAGGGCTTGGTTGAAAAATATCCGCACATGCGCTTGACGGTCATCGGAGAGGGGAATGAGAAAAAATCTTTGGAAAATCTGGTCCGCAGTCTTCATCTGGAAAGGCATGTGCGCTTTCTGGGCCTTATAAGCCATGCTCGGTTGCCGCAATATTATCGAGAGGCGGATGTTTTCGTGCTGCCTTCGTTAAATGAAGGCATGAGCAACACCGTTTTGGAAGCTTTGGCGAGCGGTCTTCCGATCGTGGCGACGCGCACCGGCGGTACTGAAGAACTGGTAAGCGACGGAGTGAACGGATTTGTGGTGGAAATGCGCTCGAGCGAGGATATCGCCAAAAGCTTGGAGGATCTGGCGCAGCATCCTGTCAAGAGACTCCAGATGGCTGCGATGAGCCGTCAAATCGCCAAGCGGATGAGCTGGGAAAGCGTCGCTGCAAAATACGAAAAAGCGTACAGATTTTTTGCCTGAGGGGCTTGCGTGCCAATGCGGGAGCTTTTTATAACGAAAGTCCTTGGCTAAATGATATGAAATATCTTAAATTGGTTCTGAAAATAGCGGTAAGCGCCGCCTTCGTCGTCTGGCTCGTGCGCAAAACGGATTGGGCGGCTGTTTCTTCCTATGTTTTGGCGGCTAAGGCGGGTTATGTGGCGGCTTATTTTTTCTTGCTTTTCGGCGGGATGCTTATTTCCGCGCGCAAATGGAAAATGCTTTTGTCCCACAAGGGATTGAAGCTGGAAACGTGGGAATGTTTCAAGCTTTATTTGAGCGGGGCGCTCATCAATAATTTTATGCCATCCACAATAGGAGGGGATGCTTACCGGGCGTACAAAGCCGCAGGTAAGGACAAGAAGATTGCAGCGGCCTTGTCCAGCGTGGTGGTGGACAGGCTCAGCGGTCTTTTGGGTGCTATGTTGGTGGCTGTTTTTTTTGCCCTTTGGCAATGGGAACAGATATCGGCAAATCCGCCCCTGGCTTGGACGGTGCGTGCCGTGCTTATGGTGATGCACGCGTTTATTTTTTTGGGCATTCTGGTGCGCACGCGGCTTTGGCGAAAAATTTCCGGGTTTTTTCCGCAAAGTATCCGCAAGATAGGAGCGGAATTCGCTTCATACAAGGATGGCGGTGTTTTTTCGCGCGCGTTGCTTTGGTCGGTCGCGTTTTCCTTGGTCGGATTGGGCGCGCTCAATTATGTGCTTTTTTTGGCGCTGGGAATACCGGTGGGCGTGGGCGAATTCCTGGCGGTCATATTTCTCATCAGCATAGTCTCGGCTTTGCCGGTAAGTATCAATAATATCGGGATAAAGGAATGGGCTTACGTGACCTTCTTCGGTTTTTTTGGCGTGAATGCCGCGGCGGTTACGGCCGTGGCCATCACCAGCCGCGCGCTGCAGATGATCTTCAGTTTATTGGCCCTGCCGGAGTATATCAGGGGGAAGGGGAAGTAAGGAGGTACAAGGTACAAAATGGAAATACAAGATGCAAGACATAAACTGCCGGCATGGCTACTTTTCCGCCAGAATAAACTCATCCGAAGGGACGTGTATTTTTTTATAAGGACTTTCTCCTATTGCCTTCTTGTAATATAAGTCTACCTGGGCGTCTTCCTTGATGGTTATTTCGGCGAATGATTCATACCAGGGAACGGCTTTGCGCGAGCTTCGGTCGAGTCCCGGGATTATAAAATAGCGTATCCCATCCCGCTCATTCATCTGTAGCTGCTCCACATGCCCGGAGAAAACCGCTAGCACATTATTTTCGGCAAAGAGGGCATGGATTTTCTCTGCTTGTTTTTGGTCCAATATCTTGTCTCCGGCATTTACTTTGGGATTTACCGGAGGGTAATGGATGAAAACCGCTTTTTTTGCAGCTGAAGACGAAAGGGCTTCCTCCAGCCAAAGGAGCTGCTTGTCTGACATGAAGTAGCCGTAATAGTCGCCGTCATTCAACCCCATTTCTTCATTCTCGTTCCCGTCCAGGATAATTATGCGATAATTGTCTACGTCCATGAAATAGTAAGTAGAATCCTTTTTGGTGAGGACGGCCCATTCCGCCTTGGAAAGTCCGCGCATATCATGGTTGCCTAAAACATGCAGAAGTTGCGTTTGGAGACCTTCAAAGCGTTCCGTTATGGCCTTAAAGTCTTCTATGGACTTTGGTCCTCGGCGGTTTGTTCCTTCGATAAAATCTCCGCCCTGAACAACTAGACGGGGATGGAATGACTTGTTCATCTGGGAAACAAAATATTGGACAGTTCGACTTTCCGTTTCATCCAAAAATCCTCCGGCTGACTTGGAGCGTTTTGCGTGGATATCGGTGATGAATCCTATTTTAAGCGGCGGACTTTCTTCATATAAAAACAAGAGCAGGGTATATCTTCCGGATTGTTTTTCACAAATAAGGTGGAACTCCGGGGAAAGTGATCCTTTTTTCTTGGCAGCGTGCTTGGTTTCAACCACGATGAACACTGCGGCCTTGTCCGGGGAAGATTTTTCGGAAAACGAGGGGATGTCAAACTGGTCTTTTCGGCAAGAATATTTGAGCGACTTATCCCATTCGGAGGGATAAAGGAAAAAGGGTTCCTGCATGGCTCGGGAATCTTGGCGGATCCAGTCGCATATCCTCCTGGTCTCTCCCAGGCTTATCCCTCCGTAGGCGCTGTCCGGCGCTTTGTAATTATCCAGATCATATACTTGGCTGTAAGTGCGTAGATTGGAAAAAATAAACAAAGCAAAAAAAGAAAATAAAAAGAATGTTCCTTTGCGGCCGGGAAAGAAAGAGAGTGTTTTTTGAGCTATAAACCCTAGCCAAAGGAGGGGAAAAAACGGCAAGACGATGAAAAAGCGAAGATTCAATTCCGATCCGAGAAAGGAAAAAAGGATGAAGGAGAGGACGGAAAAGGATCCGAGGAGCAGCAGTAATCTTTCGGACTCATCTTTTTGCTCAGAACGCAGTTTTTTTAGGAAAAGAAAGGAGCCGTACGCCAAAAAAGCAAAAGCAGCCGCGGCTAAAAATATTTCCGTCCAATCTCCGGAGCGAAGCAGTTTGGTTGCGTTGGCCCAATCCTTTTGCGGTTCGTTGCCGGTGAGCACATACGCCGATCCTTGGGCGAAAAGCGTTGTGCTGCTCAAAATATTACCCAAAAGAGAGGAATCGGCGGTTTTGGCAGCGCCACCCGACAAGAAAGCGCGCGTATTGGCGCCGCTAAAAGTCAGTTCATGGAGCACGAAAGGAATGTTGAGGGCGGCCATTGTAAAAATGGCAAAAAGTAATCCTTTCAAGGAGAAATTTTTGGAAAAATAGAAAGAATATAGATACACCAAGGCTCCCATGACGGGCAATAGGAGAAGAAGAATGGTGTGGAGCTGCATGGCTATCCCCAAGGACGCGCCCAAAGCGATATGCCAGGCAAGGCGTCCTTCTTTTTGTTTTTCACTGATGCGCATGGCGGACAGCAGGAAAACCAACAGGAAGAAAGCGATAGCGTTAGGGTTCCAGGCAAAGCGCGCGTATTTGATAGCAAAAAACGAAACGGCGTAAAGGGCAGTCAAGGCAAGGGCCAATTCCCGGCTGAAATAAGCGCGAAGCAAGACAAACATGAGGAAAACAGCGCCTATGGAAAGCAAGGGTATGAACATGGCTATTCCTGCTTCGTCGAAGCCGAATAATATTCCAGAGACGTATTGCAGGTAATAAAAAGCCGGCCCCAGCTTGAATTCCGTCCCGCCGGCCTTGGGGCCGAGCAAGGGAAATTCTCCTTGATGCATCTGCTCGACTACGCGCGCATCGCGCACCTGGTCTTGGCCAAAACGGGCCAGTTCGGCGAAATCGTTAAGGCGCAGATAGGCGCCGAGAGCCAGGATTGCGCAAAGGATGATGGCAGTGCGATTTTTGTAAATAAACGGCAAGGAATCCGAGATGCTTCGCAGGAAAGTTCTTGGTACCCGATTTCTATTTTGCATATGGTATTACCCTTAAATAATTTTCTGCGCGTCCGTCTATGAGAAGCTCCCAGACGGCTTTTTGGTCCATGTCCTCAAAATAATATCCGCTGTCTTTCGCTCCAGGAGGATTGTTTTCTAAGATAAAGCGATTGGAAAGTTTGAGCGCACCGCGTTTGGAAATGACGAAATAATCCGGTGTTACCTTGGAGATATCTATGCGGCGGCTGCGGAGGCATTTGCCATTGAAAAAACGGCAGACGGTATCACTGTTGGACCAGATCACCAGATCCGCACTGCCGGGCAAGGAGTTGAGATACTGGGCGGCTTCATATGAGCCATGCCCCCAAGAATCATGGATGGATGCGCTTCGGGGCAATAGGAAGTTGGTATAGCTGAAATAGAAGGGCTTGAGCAGGAGGAAATTGGAAATACCGAAAGCGATGATAATGAAGGAAGCCAGAAGGGTTGTTTTTTTTGCGGATAGATTGGAAAGGTTCAAGATAACAGATATGCCTGGCGCCGCGGCCATGGCAAGGAGCGGATAAAGTAAGATAAGATAGCGTGCGTTGGTGACAACTCCGGCAAAAAGCGTAGATGCGAGATAGATAAAAACGAAGGCGATAACGGAAAAGATAGCGGTTTTCCCTTGAGCATCGAGACGGCTGCGGATTTTGCCAAAAAGAAGCACTACGAGTGCGGCAAGGATGAGGGGGGACAGAGAAAATACCAGCGGATAAGCTTCCATGGCGAAAAGCCAGGTATTTTTCTGCAGCTCCGGAGCGCCTTTGGGTATCAGGGGGCGGAAATTGAATTCCTTGGGCTCGTTCGCGTAAGCCGCGTCACGCAGCGCTTGGACGGGAACCATTTTCTGACCCGTCCAGGCATTAAGGAAAGAGAAGGCTACAAGAAGAACAAAAGCAGTGAGTGCGGCGATAAGAAGGACATCGTTTTTGGTCCGTAGTTTTTCAAAGGAAGCTGAAATTTTGGTGCGCCAGAAAAAGCCGCCCCCTAAAATTGTCGCCGCTGCAAATGTGGCAAAAAAGAGGAATTTGAAAGTAAAGAATTGGCCGATGCCTTTGAATATGTAAGAAGGATCAGTCAGGGTTGCCGGGAGCAGCAAGGAAAATACGCCCAAAGCCAAAATGGCGATAAACATGATATCCAAGACCGAGAAAAGAATCCTTTTCCAATCCGTTGCGCCTTCCTTTGCGGGCGTAAAAAACGTTTTGGCGGCTAATGCCAGGGTGTAAAAAAGGATAAGGGTGAAGGCGGTATATTTGGAAAGGAGCGCCAAACCGGTAAATAGTGCGGCAAGCCAAAAGAAACGGCGTTTTTGGGTATTGAGAAGCGCCAGGTAAGCGCTGGCGGCCAAAGCTCCGAATATCCAAAAGAAGCTGTCCGGGTTGACTATCTGGGAGATGCCCAAAAGGATCGGGTTGGTGGCGACAAGAAGCGTCGCCACAAGCGCAGTGCGTTTCGAGGCGAATGAATGTTTCAATATCCAGTAGAAGAGGAAAAGGGAGAGGGTGGAAATGGCCAGTACGGGGAAACGGAAGTAGATATTGACCCTTTCGGATTTGCTGTTGTCATATATCTCAAAAAGCCCGCCTTTGGTGTCTGCTCCCGGAGCCATCTGGGTGTTTTCCGGAGAATTTTCAAAAAGGAGCCCGATTCCTGAAAACAGGGCCACTGTTACGCCCGGCTTGTCATTGATGTATGTTTTTTGCCAATCCTGCTCTGCCAGCGCCGTCCAGTATTGTTTGATGCGGCCGTATTTCCAAAGGTGCTCATCGGTTGTTTCGAATTTGCCCAAGTGATACAGGCCGAAAGAAAAAAAGATGGCCGCGCTCAAAAAGAGGGGCAGAAGGGAAAGTGATTTTTTGTAAAAAGGCATAATTTGCGTTTTGTTATTTTTTTAAATCAGGGGAATTGGGGATGATGCGCACATGATTGGAAGGTCGTCCGCCGATAATGAATTGCTTTTCGTATTTTTCAGTCGCGTATATTTTTGCAAAATCATAAGGATTGGAGTGGCGCGAAGAGAAGATGCCCAGGGAGCGTGATTTACGGCCGGAAGAGATGACGAAATAATCGATGTGCGTAGAGAGAAAGGAAGTCGAGTCGTTGAAGGAGTAGCAGTTTCCGCCGAAAAAATCACACACCCCGTCCTTATCCGTCCAGACGGAAAGATCGCGGCTTTGGGGGAGGGAATTGAGGTATTGGGCCGCTTCGTAGGAGCCAAGCCCCATATCCTTGACGTCGAGCGCGTATTTGGAGGGAAGAAGCAAGGAGGCATATCCCAAATAAAAAGGATGAAGAAGGGCTGCGGATAAGCCGAGAAAAAGCGAGAGAAGGTATGCTCCTTGGAGAAAATGTTTGGCATTAATTTTTTCCAGTAAGGCGGCTATCCCCACGGCGCCCAACAAAAACGCAAAAGGCACGACCATGATTTGATAGCGAATGGTGGAAGCCACTTCGGTCACACTGGATCCCAGATAATAAAACAAGATAAAAAGCATGGCATAGAACGCGGCACGCCCCTTTGTGCTCAATTCATTTTTGTTTTTAAGCAGCAATATCGAAGAAGAAGAGAATATGCCCAAAAGAACCAAGGGGTTTATGCCGAAAATAAGTGGGTAGAAATTGGCCGCGAATATTCCTGCAAAACCGGCTTCCTTGAAGGAGGATTTGGGGGAGGCCAAGATCGCTTCGAAATCAAAAGGGCGCATCCCCAAATAGACGTCAATTATGGCAAAAAGCAGGGCGGCCAAAAAAACAGTTGCAAGCGAGCTGCTAATCCAGTAGCGGCGAGCGGCTAATTTGTCCAGCAGCGTACCCAGGATACGGTTTTTGCCCCCCAAATGATCCACGGCCACCAGCAGGATAAGGGCGACAAAAAACGGCCAAGTGGTTTCGAAAGCCTGACTGAAAAGTGTGGCCTCAAGCAATCTTGCGGGCTCAAGCCAGGTGGCTGGGAGCAGTAGATAAAAAACGGCGAGAGCGATAAAGACAAAGGTGGCGTAATCGGCTGCCGCTTTTTGCAAATATCTCCTGATTCCTTCGGGGCGTTTCCCGACGATGTATTCGAGCATGAGCGCAGCGGCCAAAAAAACAAAAATGATGTTGGAAACGTATTTGGTGAGCAGCGCTAGGCCCATTGAAACGCCGGCCATATACAGCAAGAAGCGTTCTTTTTTTTGCAAATAGGCCAAAAAAGAAATAGTTGCAAGCGGTCCGAACACCCAAAGTAAGGCGTCCGGGTTTACGATGCGGGACATACCGATAAGGATGGGCGAAAACGTCATCGTTGCAGTTGCAAGAAGGGCTGTTTTTTTCCCGGCGAATCTTTCCGTTGCGAAATAGAAGAATATGATGGCAAGCGAGGCGAGGGCGAGCAGGGGAAGGCGCATGGCCGCATTGAGCGGGGCAACATCTTTAATTGCTCGCTTGGAAGTCGGTGGCTTGTATGCTTGCGGATCTTCCTTAAGTAGGCCTATTCCGGAAACAAGCGCTACGGTTATTCCAGGTTTGTCGCTGACAGCCGTATCGCTCCAGTCGCGATCGGAAATGTTTTTCCAGAAATTGCCGATGCGGCCATGCACCCAAAGAGGCTCGTCTACGGCGGCGAATTGTCCGATGTCGCGTGACCCGATCAGGAAAAAAGAAAACGCAAGGAGCACCAAGAGGGAGAGGGTCCCTTTGCCTTGAGCGCGCAGCCATTTGCCCAGGGACAGCCGGACTGTTTCCTTGGGGCGATCAAATATGAGCAACAACCCCAGTGTCAGAGGCCAAACCCCCCTTAGCAGGAAAAAAAGAACCGGCACATGTGTTTCGGCGCTTAAGCCCGTCAGGAGCACGATTTCCGTCGGTGCGCTGAAAATGAGCAGTGCCCGGATAAGGTCGCGAAATTTAAGGGAAGGTGAAAGTGTCAAAATAAGGACGCCAAGGAAAACGGCGGCCAAAAAAAAGCCCGCATAAAACAGGTCCGGAGAAAAATTTTCCAAGGGACCGGGTGAAAAAGATTTACGCTTTAAAATAAGGGCGGTCAGTGCGGCCGAAATTAGCGAGAGGGCAGACAGGGGGTAAAGTCTTTCCGTATAAGGCCGCATAGCTTTTTTGCAAAAGGAAAATAGACGTTTCATAGGTTGAAAAAATATGCCAAAAATGGTATGGTAAAAGCAGTATTCCTTGGATAAATCATATCATCACAGGCCCTTGCAGGCAACGCATATGGACGAAAACAAAAATAAAAAAATAGCTACCGGGGTTTTTTTGGTGATTTTGATGGTCGGGTTTTTTTTGCGCGCCTTTAATTTCGCTCCCTGGCTTCATTTTGAGCTGGATCAGGCGCGGGATGCCATGGTGGTGGATCTGGCTTTGGATGGCGATGCGGCCGATCTCCCTCTTTTGGGACCTAAAGCTGCCGGCACTTTCTTGAGGCTCGGTCCGGCTTTTTATTACATGCAATACTTGGGAGGGCTTGTTTTCGGGCAAACTCCGCAAGGATTGGCTTATCCCTTCATGATTTTGTCTCTCCTTACGCTGCCGCTGGCATATCTGGTTTTGAGAAGGGCTTTTTCGCGCAATGTGTCTCTCGCCTCCATGGCCGTTCTTTCCGTCAGCGCATTTGCCGTGATGTATGGCCGTTTCGCCTGGAATCCCAATCCCATCCCGTTTTTTTTGCTGCTCACCTTCTACGGATTGTTAAGGGCGGTGGATGAGCGGGAAATTCACAAAGGGCGCTACCTGGTGCTTGCGGCGCTGGCTATGGCAATTTCCACCCAGTTGCATTTCTTGGTGTTTCTTACATTACCTGCGGCAAGTGCTCTTTTTATGCTAATCAAGCGTCCGCGTATCCGGTGGACCTCGTGGGTGATGGCGGCGGCGGCTGTTTTGCTTGTGTATAGCCCGGTCATTGTCAATGATTTTAAAACCAAGGGCGCAAGCATAGCGCAGTTTAAGGAAGCGGTGACCAAGAAATCCGATACCGAAAAAAATGCCGAACACTCCCTTGTCGAAAAAGGGTTGCGCGCCTACAGCGAGGCTTCGGCAGCGACACTCTTGATTTTGAGCGGTTATGAAAAAATCGAAATTCCCTCGATAGATGTGGGCGCTCCGGATGGCTCACTCGTGGATGTGCGCTGCGATAGCAAATGTCGGCAAAATATCGGCTGGGGTTTTGCGGCGGTCGTTCTTTTTTCGCTGGGTTTGTTGCTCTGGGGCGTGAAATTTTCCTTGGAGCGTGAAAAGACGCACAGGGACATGCTGCTTCTTTCGGGGATATGGACTGCGGCGACACTGGCGCTTTATGTGCCGCTTGCCTATAATCTCTCACCCCGTTTTTTCTTGCTGTTGGTGCCGGCGGCAATGGTTTTGTTCGCTCTCTTGGCCGAGTTTTCCGGCAAGTTTTCCAAAAAGCCTTTGGCTGCGCTTGTTTTCCTTTGCGTGCTGGCAATTTCCTCCAACCTGTTATCGCTCGCAGGAAGATTTGATGAGCTTTCACGCGCTTCCAGTGAGGCTGTAGAGGAGGGTCCGGACCGGATTTTGAAAGAAAAAGCGCGCGTGACGCTTGCCCAGCAATTGGCCATTGCGGATGAGTTGGAAAAGGCTTACCGCGAAAACGGGGCGATCGTCTATTTGAACAGCGAGCCGCATTATCGCCGGGCCGTGCTCTATCATCTCCGTCGCCGGGGCATACCTTATGAAGATTTGCGCAATGCCAAAGTTTACCGCAAGGGCAATTATTTCGTGCTTTATCTGACCAATGACAGCTATGCTGCCAAGGTGGCTAAATATGCGGAAAATTATACGGAAGTGGAACGCAAAAGTTTCGGTACGCTCACCCTTTCGCGGTTTTTGCCCATTCCGGAAAAAATCGTAGCCGAGCAGCAGATCATCGAGCCCGTCCCGGCCAAAAAGAAAAGCGCGCCCGGAGTGCCCGTACGCTACACCTGGCGCGAAGCGTTGGCGGGGCTTGGCGGCAGCACGGAAGAAACAGACGAAGAGGAAAATTTATAATAAAAACCCTTTAATATGGAAAAGCTGAAAAAATTTCTCCCCAAACCGCTGCTTGTTTTGACGTTGGTTGTTTTGCTGGGTGCGATGCTGCGCTTTTATAAGCTCGGCGAGCTTTCTTTCGTGGCGGATGAGTTTTTGGATATCAACTCCTCCTACGCCTATGCCCAAACCGGCATTTGGCAGAACTGGGATTTCAATCGCGGCCAGGTTAATGAGGAAAATGCGTTCGCGCCGCGCGATGAGCGCGCCTGGATATACAAGATTCAAGTCGCGTCCTTGTTTGAGTTTTTACCCCCAACCGAAGGGGTGGCACGTTCTATAAGTGCTGCGTGGGGGGTTCTTACCATCGGGTTGATTTATTTGGTGGCTTTTCAGATGACGCGCAGCAAGCGCATCGGTCTGATTGCCGCTTTCCTTTTTGCGGTGAGTGTCAGTGCGCTTATTTTCGATCGCAGGCTGAGGATGTATGCCATGTTCGCGCCGCTTTATTTGGCTTTTTCTTATTGCGTCTGGGCTTTTTTGGAGAAGCGTTATCAGGGGAAACGGGTGTTTTTCAAGAAAATAGGTGATTTCGGAGGTTTTAACTTCCTCTATGCGCCGCTTGCTTTGGTTTTGGGCGTCTTGTCGCTCATGACGCATCAGCTGACCGGCATGTTCGTGTTCACGCTGGGCGCTTATTTGTTGGTAATGTTCGCCATTAAATTCAAAGAAGGTGCGCCAATTTATCGCAAGTATGCCTTTCTTTTGGCGGCAACCGCATTGGCGCTTGCGGCAGTTCAGATATTTGCGCCTGCTTTTTTCGCTTCGTTTGCGGCCGGGCTTGCTTTTTTTGAAGACCATTGGAGCTATCTCTCTCACGTTTCGCTTGATTATGCCACTCCCTTGGGAGCTTTGCTTTTGGGAGCATGGGGAGCAGCCGCACTTTATCGCAAGAATGATTCGCGCAGCGCGGCGGTGTTTTTGGCCGCATCTTTCCTTGCGCCATTGTTTGGCGCAATTTTCCTGTGGAGCCGCAATGTCGGTCCGCAATACATCTTTTTTGCCCAGCCTTTTGCCATAATCCTGCTGGCAAGCGGGATAGATACCGTTGCCCTGTTGGCCAAGGAGAGTTTTTCCAAGCACAAGAAGGATGGCGTCTACGTTTTGGCGACACTTATGCTGCTCGCAGCGGTACCCAATTGGCCTTACTTTTTGGGAGAAAACACCATCTACCGGCAGACATCCAGCGCCGAAACGCCAAATTACCGCAAGGTTTTCACTTATCTTAAAAAACATCTTTCCTCGGGAGATGCGGTTATCATGCGTAATTTCCGCAATTATTATCTGAGCGGAGAAGGGGCCCGGGTGTATGACTTTGGCGGGGAACTGAGCAAGGAAAGATTGGGCGCTGAGCAGATAAGGAGCATAAAAGAAAGCAATGCGCGCGGATTCGTGGTGCTGAGTGAGAACGATGAAACTTTTTTGACCAAGGAAGCATTGGAATATATCGAAAAGAACATGTTTCGCGTAAGCGATACGGCGGTCAGGGGAAATGTGAAAGTTTACGAATGGGGCAAATAAGCCGAAGGTACAAGGTGCAAGGTACAAGTGCGAGCTAACGGTTGGCAGATTAGCGGGCCCGGGAAAGAGGAATTTGAAAGGTATGAGATTATAAAAAACTCCGCGAAAGGGCGGAGTTTTTGTATGCGTTTTCTTGGAGTTATTTGACCGCCACTTCTATCTTGCAGCGTCCGGCGATGGGTTTTTCGTTGCCGAAGAAAAGGTTGCCGGAAAGGGTGATGGTTTTCTTCCAATATTCGCTGCCAGGACTTCCGCCGCTCGGCGTCGCGCAGTTTATGCCATAGCTGTCATTGCTGCGCACATTGTTTTTGCTTATAAGGACATTGCCAAGTTGCTTGTCGTCTTTGTAGAACTGGTTGGTGATGCCGGAAGCATCATTGTTCTTGATCTTGTTTTTTTGGATCTTCAGGCTGGTTTTGCCAAGCACCAGCTCGATGCCGCTTTCGCCGTTGCTGGCAATGGTGTTTTTGGAGATGGTTCCCTTGACCCCGGCGCGGATATCCACGCCTTCTTCGTCGTTATCTTCGATCTCGTTGTTCTTGAGCGAAACGCGCCCCTTGAGGATGTAAAAGCCCTTGCCTTTGCCGTCGGTTATCTTGCTGTCTTCCACGGTTACGCGGTAGCGATCGGAAGTGGATCCTTTCTCAGCCTGGATTCCAACCTTCTTTGCTTTTTTGACGGCCACGTCAGTTATGGTTGCCTTGCTGTCTTTGGGGATGTTGATTCCGATGGTTCCTCCGCTTACGGTCAACTTCTTAAGCTTGGTGGAGTGGGCCATTTTAATGACTGTACCGCTATCGGTAATGATCACGCCGCCGCGGCTTTCTCCGGTCAAGGAAACTTTTTCCACCAATTCCACATCCTCTTCGTATGTCCCGTTGGCGATAAAGATGTCGCGGGAATTTTCATCCAAAAGGGCAGCCGCCGCAATCGCTTCGCCGATCGTATCGAAAGGAGAAGTTTGGGAGCCGTCTTCCAGGCCGCTGGTATTGTTTTTGTCCACGAACAGGTTATAAGCGAACGCGTTGGCAGGCAAAGCGGTAAACAAAATCGCCGCAGCTGCAAAACGTGCTTTTTTGAGCAGATTTTTCATTTTGGTTAGCTTAGTTTTTTTATGCCGTTTTTCTTCAGGTATCCAAAGGGTAACATGGTTGGCCGTGGGTGTAAAGTTCGCTTTTCAGGCAGCTGGCTCGTTGCCGCTGAGTTCTTTTTCCACGTCCGCTGTCTTTTTGCGTGAAACCATCTTTTGCAAATGGCGAACATCCTCCTTGCTTATGCCGCCAAGGAGGTAAAGTAAAAAGAGATAAAAAGCAAAAAGGGCAAGCGAATAGGGAATGAACGAAAATTTGCTGGCCAGCAGCGGTAGTGAAGCGCCGTACGTCAGTGCTGCGGCCAAGGCGATGCGCCAAAGGTCGCTGAAGCGTACCAGGGCTCCGTAGTCGCGGCGCATCGATCCAAGGGTCCAGACAGTTACGAAAACGGAAGTGAGGGAAGTGGCCACAGCGCTTCCTGTTATTCCGTAAGGCGGGATAAGCAAGGCGTTAAGGGCGGTATTTACTGCAAAACCGACGGAAGCAATGACCATGGCTTTCTTGGTTTGTCCGGCGCCGTTGAGTACGAAGCTCAGGATATAAAAGACGGTCAAAAATCCCACGCCGTAAGAAAGAATGGCCATGGGCGCTCCGGCTTCGGCGTATCCTTGGCCGTAAAAGAACTCCATCATGGCCGTGCTGAAGCGGGCCATCAGCACCACGGCCGGCACCAGAAGGATAAGCATGATGCGTAGCGAAGAGGAAACTATCTGGCTGGCCTTGGCAAATTCGCCGCGTGCCGTATGTTTGGACACCACGGGGAGGAGCATCACCGTAAGGGCATAAAAGACATAATAAGGGATGCGGCCGACGGTGAGCGCCGCGTTATATATTCCGGTAAGGTAATCGCTGCGGAGCATGCCCTTGACCAGGTACAGGTCGATGGAAATGAGCAATTCGTAAGCCAAAAAGAACACGATGATCTGCCAGGCGTAAGAAGCCAATTTGGAGGCCGGAAAATGCCCCTGGGAGCCTCCAGGATGCGCCAAGGCGGCCTTTTTTAAGTTCTTGGTGTAGTAGAGCCGGTCCAGGGAAAAAGCCACCAAAAAGACTCCGAAGGCCGCCAAGGCATATCCCAGGACGGACCCCGGAACGCCCCAGACCCAGGCCAGGCCGACGATGGCGGCCACCTTAAGGATGGAGCGCAGCACTTTGAGCACGGATTGGATGCCGAAGCGGTGCAGGCCCGTATACCAGGAAAAATAAAAGGAAGCCATGGCGAACGCCGGAATGATGAGCGCAGAAATGCGAAAGAGCGGAGTAAGGGTGGGATCGCCGAGCAATGCGGAAATGAGCGGAGAAGCCAAGAAGAAGGCGAGGGTGATGGCGCCGATGAGCGCGCTCTGCATGAGTGCGGCCTTTCTTTTTATCTTCAAGACCAGCGCGGGATCGGTCTCGAACACCTCGCTGATATATTTGGCCATGGCCGTGGGGATGCCGTTGCCGATCAGGATAATCACCATGGTGGTCAGCGTCACCACCAGGCCATAACGGCCGTAATCGGCCGGACCCAGGATACGCGCCACTGCCGAATGGATGACGTAGCCGGAAAGATTGAACACTATTTCACTGACGACCAGCCAGAGGGTGGATTTGGCGAGAGAATGTTTGCTCATGTCGGAAAAAACAAAAGTTACAAATGGAAAATAAAAAACGATAAGCCAGCGGGCCAATTTGCAAATTAATCAGTCAATTCGCAGGCCCGCCTTATTTCTTCAAAAATCGTTTCCTTGTCGCGGTTGCCGTCGATGGTCTGCAAACCCCACAGCGGCGCGGCTTGGTCCAATAATGCTTTTTTGGTCTTGAGATATTCTATTCCTTGCTCGGGCGCGCGCTCGCGTCGCATGATCGTCCCGGGATCGGCGTTAAGATAAAAAGCATGATTCGGCGCGATCAAGTTTGCAGCCGTTGGCTTGCAGCTCGCAGCTTTTTCAAGATAAGCGATGTTGATCAGGTTGTCGTAAAAATAACGGTCGCTGAGCAAGTAGTCGTACCCCTGGCGTTCCAATTGCTTGAGATATTTTTGGAAGCGCAGCAGGTCAATTTTTAGCGCAACTTTGCGCAGCCAGATCTTGAGCCAACTAGCCTTGGTCACGCTCTTGGTTGCTTCGGTTTTTTCTTCCCCCGCTTGTCCCTTGTTCCTTGCGCCTTGTTTCTTGCAAAAATTGGCAATCGAAAACTGCACCGCATGAAAATAAGCCACTTTTTTGCCTTGCGTCTCCAGGTATTCTTTCAGTAAGCTTATTTGCGTTGATTTGCCTGAGCCGTCCAAACCGGAAATGGAGATGATTTGCATATGATTTGCATTTTTATATCGCAATAATAGCATAAATTGCTATTTTGAACCAGCATAAATACGCGAAAAAGAAGAGGCTGGCAACAGACAATCTTTTTTATGTGTGCCAAAAAAAGCGGAGTCGGACTCCGTTTTTTTGCGCCTTAGGGCTTAAAGGGGGGTGCTGAACTTGTGGTCAACTCAGTACATCAGCACCGCCACGGGTTGCATTTTGGCGACGACATGGGCGATGCCGTTGGCCTCCACCCCTTCGATAACCCGGTTGATGTCTTTGTAGCGGGCGCTGTCTTGATTGATGACGATGGAAGATTTCGCATTATATAAGCTGACCCCCTTTTCTTTCATTTTTGCGAAAAGCTCTTCTTTGTTGGCGATTGATTTTTCCGCGGAATTTTTGCCCTTACCCGTTCCGTGCGGGGCGGAAAAAAAGCTTTCCTGGTTGCGATCGGTTCCCACGCAGAGATAGGCGGCCGTGGCCATGGAGGAAGGGATGAACGCCGGTTCGCCGGTTTCTTTGTAAACCGGGTGGGCGGGCATCATTTCAGGGCCATATGCCCGGGAGGTGTTTGAGCGATGCACGAAAACAGTTTTGCCGAAATGTTTTTCACGAGTGATGGAGATGTGCGGAAGGTCATAAATCAAATCCATTTCAAGATCACGACCCAGAACTTTTTTGGCTGTCTGGGCGATGTTGTGGGTGATGACCGCGCGGTTGGCTGTGCCGAAGTTGGAAGCGGCCGCTCTGGCGTTCATGTACATTTCGCCGTCCGCTCCATTGGCGTCATATTTCAGCAAGGAATCGTCTTTGCTCAGGTGGAGCTTGATTTTTTCCTGCATTTTTCGGTAAGTATCTTTCTTGGTCGAACTGAAAGTCAGCCTTCCGAGTGCCACCATCAGCGCCTGAGAAAGATGCTCGGCTTTCTTGGCAGTATGGGTATACATGGTGTATTGGCCCAAGATGCCGCTGCCAGTATGGATCATAAAAAGGTATTGTCCTTTTTTAACTCCCATTTTTTCTGCAATTATTGGGTCCGCAATCTCCTCAACCTTCAGGAGATCCAAAAAATGGTTGCCTGCGGCCCCGATGATTCCCAAGCGGTATTTTGCGAAGAAAAGATATAGCTTGGGGATAACATCAAAGATATCCTGGCGACTCATTTCTTTTTCAAAGAAATTTCCTCCGCACTGAGTGTTTGCCAATTCATTTTTGGTTTTAATGCCCAGATATTCAACAACAGCTCGGGTGCCTTGGCGACAAATGTCCACAACAACAGCAAAAGGAACTTTGGTGCCCACAAATTTCTTGGTGGGAACAGTTTCGACCAACGCCCGGAATAGTTTGTCAATTTCTTTGGGAGTGATGTTTTCTTCGGTGAGATTCGTTTTGACGAGGCGCATCCCGCAATTGGGATCGCTGTCGTTCACTTGCGGGAGAATGTATTTGTCTGAAATTATCGTTGTCCCTGAAGCGTTTTTGCGCCCAGGCTTGGAGCTGACATCCGGCATGGCGACGGTGCGCAGGAAAAGCGCATCTTTGTTTGAGGCGATATCTTCGGCTTTGTCGAAAGATTGTTGTTCCGGCAGAAGATCTTCGCTCATGAAAAAACGAGCGGGTACGTCCATTTTTTCGGTTTGGAAATCGTATTGGTGGTCGGATATTTTTTTGAGCGAATCTGAAAAATTTGACATAAAATATTAAGATTAAATGTTTTGATAAATCTCTTCGTATTTTTTGGCGACTGAATTTATGTCGAAATTTTCTTCAACATATCTTCGGGAATTTCTTCCCAACAAATCTCTTTTTTCCCGGTTATTATATAATTCAATTATCGATCGCGTAAGCTGCTCGGTGTTTCCTTTCTGGATTTGAACGGAGTTGTGTTCGTTGGAAAATTCTTTCAAAATTTCAATGTCGGAAATAATGACCGGTTTTTGGCAGGCCATAGCTTCGATCACGACCAACGGAACATCGAATTTTCCGTGCATGTTGGCAACAGGGAAGAGGGAGATGTCCGCCAGGTTGTATATGTCGCCCATGTCGTATTTTCCGCTGTCAAAAAAAGCCACCTTTTCCAGCATGTTATTTTCTTTCAGTTTGGCGACCACTTCTTCTTTTTTGCGCGCATCTTTCTCGTTTTTAACCCTGACGGCTAAAAATAATTTCGCAGCGGGAATTTGCGGGGATATTTGAATGAAAGAATCGATCACGTCGTCCATGGCACCCAGCCTGACGTATTCTCCGCTAAAATGAATGACGAAATCACTTTCCTGGAATGAAAAAACTTTCATCAATTCCTTGTTCTTTGGCTTCGGCTGGTATTGTTCAAGGTCGATTCCCGGATAAATACAGCTTACTTTTTCAAACCCAAGGGCTTGAAGTTTGTTTTTGGCATAATTGGAATAAGTGATAACATGGTC
>DAOKZJ010000013.1:22897-26734 GCA_035325685.1 Candidatus Moraniibacteriota bacterium
CCCTTGGTCATCAAGTGCAGCTCGAACTCGTCTTTCTTTATGTTTTTGGCAAGATTGTAAGCAAAATTTTTGGAAGCCTCGTCCCAAGGAGGGGCGATGGGGCGGGTGATTAGCAGTATTTTCTTCATTGATTTGCCTTAGGGGTCTTATGCGCCTTTAACTTTATAACTGTTTATATATCTCTTTGGTTTTCTCGCCGTCGCTTACCACGATGGTGATTCGTTTGTCGGAGATATCGGCTGCGGAAACGGGCACGGAGCGCTGTTCGCCGCGTTGGACGGAAAGGGTGCCGTCACTTACTCTGTTTTTTTCCAGATACACCTGCCAGACGAATTCGTTGGTGTCCCCGTGGTTTTCTATGGCGAAATCCAGGGATTTTTCCGCTCGGGGGTCGGCGAAGGAAAGCACCCACCAGTCCTTGCCATCATCGTAGGAAACGGCTTTGCGGTTGAGCAAAGTCAATAAGGCAAGGCTTATCGCGAGCGCAAGAGCGAAGGCACCAAGAAGAGGGATGCGTTTCATACTTTTTTTATTTTGTCCTTTTAAATATGGCTACATTATCACTGGCATATATTTGCGAAAAATCGAAATTGCGTCTGAGTTGGGCCGCATCGTTTAAGGGATTGACCATCACATAATTGGTGCCCGTTCCTTCAAAGCACTTTCGCGCTTCCTTGGTGGAGGGAGTGGAAATCATCCAGAGCGTGCACATTTCGCGCGGCTTGGTGGGATCTTCGTAACGCTTGAAGTAAGCGCGCGAAAGAGGAAAGTTGTAGTCGCGGGTGACGAAGGTCTTTATCCAGGCGTCTGCTGCCAAATAATTATGGTCCTTGAGGATTATGTCGTTTTGGTCGGTTACTTTTTCCAAATAGCGGGAAGCGTGGTAAGTCTGCACGGCTTGCTGGGCGTTTGTAGCGGAGCCGAGCGATTGGGCGTTGTCGGCCAAGCCGCTGCTGGAAACGAAGAGCAAAAGGAGGGAAGACAGTGCCAAAGCCAAAGAAGAGGGAACAAGCGGCCTTTCTTTTCCAAGGCGCAGCATAAGCTGGACAAAGCCGAACGCGCCGGCGATCGCCAAGGGAAAGGAAACGTAATTGGCGATGCGCGTGGAAGGAATGTCCACCAGAAGAAGGGCCGGGCGGAGGGTCATTACCAGAATGGCTGCGGTCCAGCCACCTAAAAGCGCGAAGGCGAAACCTTGCTTGCGCAGCCCCCAAAGGATGGCAACTAATCCGATAAGGCCCAGTGCCAGGCGAGCATCTCCCGTGTTTAGTGCCAGCTGGGCGATTGTCAATCCGGTGCGCGTGCTTTTGCTTGGGGCGCCAACGGCGGTATCAATCGCGGAAGTATTAAGGTAAGTGGGCGTGTATATGGCAAAGACAAAAACCGCAACTCCGCCCAAGGCGATTGCTACGGGCAGTGAAAAGGAAAGCTTAAGCCAAACCCGTAGTTCCCCCCAGAGGATTTTCAGATGTGAAGCGCCATAGAGCGCTATGCCAAAGAGAAGCACAAAGAGAAGCACAAACGTGCTTAGATGATGGGTGTAGGCCAGTCCTGCTGCCAAAAAGAGAGCCAAAGAAAGCGCTTTGGCGTCTTTGGTGCGGCGTGCTTTGGCGAGAAGCAAGATAACCAAGGGGATGAGGAAATTGCCAAAGGTATTGCCAACCACTCCTCCGCTGATGAACTTGGCCTGGGAGGAACTTATGGCATAAAGAGGCGCTATCAGGAAAAAGGCAAGGAGAGTGGCTGCGCGCCCCCCCGGCATTTCCCAAAAGGCTTCTTTGGCTAAAGCCAAAATGGACAAGAGAGCGGCCATGTGCACCAGCAGAAGCAAGGCCAAGGGCATGACCGAAAGCACGTCCAGGGTCGAAAGAAGAGAAAGGGCGGCAAACGGCAAATGTTCGCCGATGATAAAATCCGCAATCGGTTCACTCTCTCCGATCCGGAAAGAGCCGTCTGCGGAAACAATGTCTTTTTCCGCATAATGGGGGAGTTCGCCCGTTTTTACGACGGCTTGCACCCAATACATGTGGTGTCCCATATCCGTGGAAGTGGGCGTAACCGCATCTGTGAGATAGATGGTTTTTATGAACAAAGCGAGGGAGAAAATGGCCAAGACTGCCAAGGCATTTTTGCCGGAAAAAGCCGGAGCAGGGGGGGTCAAGAAGCTTCGCCAATGGCGCACTCCTTTTCTGGAGAGGAAGAAGAGGACGCAGGAAAAAACAAAAATAGTTGCGGCAAGGGAAACGGAAGCGGCGTTGAGGGATATGCCAGCCTTGCCCAAGAGGAGCATGAGCGCGTCCATGATCACCAAGCCGGCGCCAAAGGAAAAAAGCGCCGTTTCCAGGGAATTAAAAGGGTTTTTTGCGGCAAAAACGGCGCGCAAAAAAGCATATCCGGTCAGGAAAAATAAAAAGAGGACGGAAAGGATGAGTTGGCTTGTCTGAATGAGCGCTTCCAGCATGTAAATGTCTTTTTTGGTTATTTTGTCGCTATCTGGGAAATCTTTTCCAAATAGAGATTGGCAATTTTCGGCCAGGCATAATTTTCCGCGACGTAGCGGCGCGCGGCGCGCCCGAAATCTTTTCTTCGTTTTTCATCGGTAAAGAGCTCCATGATTTTTTCTTTCCAGGCGGCCGCATTGCCGCTTTCCACCAAAAAGCCATTTTGGCCGTCTTTGATCGCGTCCACCAGTCCCTCCAGGCGCGCGGCCAATACCGGTAATTCACAGGAAGCCGCTTCAATTACGGAGATGCCGAATCCTTCCATGTCGCCTGCAATCTTGACGTTGGCTTGGATAAAGATGTCGCAGGTATTGAACAGCACTTTTTTGGTTTCTTCGCTCACGAGCCCCAGCATCTTGACGCGCTCACCTAGGTTGTTTTCGCGGACGGCTTTTTGGATATCGGCGCGGTCCGGCCCGTCGCCAGCAATCACGTAAACAAAGCGTTCATCCAAAAGCGGCATCACGTTGGCGCTAAACCACGCGGCGCCTTTGCGCTTGGCCAGGCGGCCGCTGGTCAGCAGTACGCATTTGCCGCACGTGTCCATTTTTAAAATCTGATCCAGCTCGCGGCGCTCGTGCACTGCAAAATATTTTTCCGTGTCCGTGCCGTTGGGGATAAAGGTTATTTTTTCTTGAGGGATGCCTTTTTCCATGGCGACGCGCGCCGTTTCGTTGCCGACAGCTATGAAATGATCCACTCGCGGCAGGAATATCTTGACCCAAATATTTTGGTAAAGGGTAATCAGGAGCTTCTCGTACCATACTTTGAGGGAGGCGCTGTTATAATTGACGTCCAAGCCGTGAATCACGCAGATAACCGGTTTGTCGCTAAAGAGCTTCACCGTCCAAGCCACGAAGGCCAATACGCCGTCGCCCAAAAGGATCGCGTCATGGCGGCGCAAAGAAAAAAGCGTTTTGAGCAGCGCGTAAGGGGCGAACAGGGGCAAGAACTTGCGGCCATGTTTGTTGGCCAAGACGGTGGTGGGCGTAAGTTGGCCCAAATGCCGTCCCAGTTCGTAGTTTTGGTTTTCGATCCCGCCGACTACCGGAGGATAGGCGCGGGAAATGAACAGGATTTTGAGGTTTTCCATATGCTTAAGTATAGCCCAAAAGCGCCATCCGTTCAAGCCGTTAAGCGGCTAATGGATGTTTTTTGGCAAAAAACAAAGCCGGGACTCGATAGGTCTCGGCTTATTGTTTCTTGCTGATCAAAATTGCGTCCGGCCTTCTTTGGACGATAGCGCGGCAAAAATTTGTTCGTCGGTAGTCGGTGCCCTTAAATGGCTTAGTGCGCTAAAGGCGTTAATGCCGACCTTCAGCTTCTTTGAGCCGGC
>DAOKZJ010000014.1:0-1382 GCA_035325685.1 Candidatus Moraniibacteriota bacterium
GACATAACAACAAATAAGGACCTCTTTAGGGAGGTCTTTATTTGTTGTTATATTGAGAATATGGAAGGGATATGAAGGGTGCTTGCGAAAAACTTCGGGGGAGAAGGAATCCCGGCGGTCCGACATCGACTAGGGATAGTCTTAATTTAAGACACGCGCCGGTTATTGTTGGCAACAGGGGGTGTTTTTGAACGGGGAAAGTATTTTAATTGTTAGCACGGGACAAGCGAGCTATGAATATTTCAGGAAAAAGCGGGTGGACACCCTTGTTTGTTTCCTGTACGATAGTCCTAGTGTCGCTCCGGGTATTTGAAAAAGCGGTCGCTTAGCTCAGTTGGTTAGAGCACTGCATTCACATTGCAGGGGTCAGTGGTTCGAGTCCACTAGCGACCACAAATAACGCCCAAGAGGCGTTTTTTGCTTGCTCCGCACCTTCTTTGGGGTTAGAATTTGCGTATGGTCAAAAGCAATGTCAGGAAAAATTATTATTCTTTGGCGGAGCGCAAAAGGCGCGCCAAAATTGTCCTCAATGAATTGGAAAGGCTTTTTCCTGACGCCAAGATAGCGCTTAAATTTTCCAACCCGTGGGAACTTCTGGTGGCGGTAATGCTCAGCGCCCAATGCACGGACAAGCAGGTGAATATAGTGACGGCAAAGCTTTTTAAGAAATATCCGAGGCTGGATGATTATGTGCGCGCCAATTCTGCGCAGTTTGAAAAAGATATATATTCGACGGGATTTTACCGGGTCAAAGCGAAAAATATTTTGGCAGCAGCTAAAATGATAAGCGAAAAGCATGGCGGAAAGATTCCTTGCACCATGGCCGAGCTGGTTGCGCTTCCTGGAGTGGCGCGCAAAACTGCAAATATAGTTTTGGGGAACGCCTGCGGCGTAGTGGAGGGGATTGCCGTGGATACGCATGTCAAAAGACTTTCGGGAGTGTTGGGGCTTAGCGGCAACACCGATCCGAACAAGATAGAAAAGGATTTAATGGAGGTTTTCCCCAAGGAAGAATGGCTTTCAATCACGTACAAGCTGATAGAATACGGACGTAATCACTGTTTTGCCAAAAAACATGATCATGCCAATTGCCCTTTGGCAAAAATATTTGGAGAGTAGGTCCGGGTTTTTACCCTCGCCCTCACCCTCAATCCCTCTCCCCCAGGGAGAGGGAGGACAAGGAGCATGTTGTTTTTACCCTCACCCTCAGTCCCTCTCCCCCAGGGAGAGGGAGGGCAAGGAAGAGGGAATAAAACCGTATTGGAACAAAACCTTCTCCCCCTTCTCCCTTTGGGAGAAGGGCTGGGGATGAGGATAATACAGAGTGAAACCTTCTCCCCCTTCTCCCTTTGGGAGAAGGGCTGGGGATGAGGATAATACAG
>DAOKZJ010000014.1:1482-2063 GCA_035325685.1 Candidatus Moraniibacteriota bacterium
AGTGAAACCTTCTCCCCCTTCTCCCTTTGGGAGAAGGGCTGGGGATGAGGATAAACAACAAATGCAAAAAACAAAAAGAGCGCGCACACTCAGGAAAAATCAAACTCCGCAGGAAATTATCTTGTGGTCAAGATTAAGGAATCGCGGCATACGCAGGTGTAAATTTAGAAGGCAATATCCCATCGGTAATTATTTTGTAGATTTTGTTTGCCTGGAAAGAAAATTAATTATCGAATTAGATGGATCTCAACACAAAAAAGAGAGACAAAGGGAATATGACGAGAGCAGAACAATGTTTTTGAGTAATCAAGGATATCGAGTAGTGCGGTTTTGGGACAATGAAGTAAATAGCAATTTGAATGGCGTTATAATGAAGATTGAAAGCGTGCTGGATGGGTTTTGTTGATACCCTTACCCTCGCCCTCACCCTCAGTCCCTCTCCCCCAGGGAGAGGGAGGACAAGGAGCGTGTTGTTTTTACCCTCACCCTCAATCCCTCTCCCCCAGGGAGAGGGAGGACAAGGAGTGTGTTGTTTTTACCCTCACCCTCAATCCCTCTCCCCCAGGGAGAGGGAGGACAAG
>DAOKZJ010000014.1:2163-23829 GCA_035325685.1 Candidatus Moraniibacteriota bacterium
TGTTGTTTTTACCCTCACCAGCAGTTTACTGTTGCCGATATCCCGTATGACAAAATGTGGCCGGATGATTGTTTTTGGTTGCCACGAGTGCTGGCTGGAAGCGATTTTGAGGCAAAATTTAACCTTCTGGACAAAGATACCATTTTGGAGCATAAGGTGACCGAGATTAAAAAATGAACCCACCTTGGGTCAAATTTGAGCTCAGGGAGGGTTTTGGCGAGTGGTTATTTTGGCTTTTGCTTGCATAATTTCCCAAAAAAAGGGAAACTGAAAAAGTCGATCGCGCAGTCATTCGGCAAACAGGCTGCAAGTTTTCGGCATTCAAGGTCCGGGCACGCCCCATGCCTTGGTTGGCCCTTAAGGCTTCGCGGATTAGTGCGGTTGGTCTTCTTTCCTGCCAGTGCCCATGCCCTCATAGTTCAATGGATAGAACGCAGGTTTCCGGTACCTGAGATTTAGGTTCGATTCCTAATGAGGGCACAGGCATCGGCAGGAGGAGCCTAAAGGGGCGCCGGTTCGATTCTTGCCGAAGACATAGCAAACGGGCTCATAGTAAAGTGGTATTACGCGGCATTCGCATTGCTGAGTCGGGAGTTCGATTCTCCCTGAGTCCACAGCCGAAATGTAAAATTTAAAAAAGAAAAAAGCGAGTCAGGTTCGGGACATTTCATATTTTGCCTTTCCTTATCTTTATCCAGGGATATGCTTTCATACATAGAAATTGCACGCGATAATCTGGTGCATAACTTTACCTCCGTGCGGTCTTTGGCCAAGCCGGGAGCTAAGGTCGCTGCAGTCATCAAGGCTAATGCTTACGGCCATGGACAGAACGAAATCGCTAAGATACTGGAAAACCATGCGGATTATTTCCAGGTGGACGATATTGAAGAACTGAGGCTTTTGCGGCAAGTTTCGACAAAGCCTACCTTGGTGTTGGGTTACGTAGCCAAAGAGGATCTGGCGGAGGCGGTGGATCTTGGCGCTGTCTTGGGGATTTATGACGAGGAGAGGCTTTTTTTGCTTGACCGCATGGCGACCGGTTTAAAAAGGAGAATACCTGTTCATATCAAAATAGATGCGGCTCTGGGTCGGCAGGGAGTGCTTTTGGCAGAAATGGGAAATTTCATTTCGGCACTCAAAAGGGTGCAAGGAATAGAGGTAGACGGAGTTTATTCGCATTTTGCCAATATCGAAGACACTGCTGATTTTTCGCATGCCCAAAAACAAATAGATTTTTTTCAGCGAGCTTGCCGGATGCTGTGCGAAGGGGGAATAAGCGGTTTCAAAACCCATATCAGCGCCAGCAGCGGCGTAATGGTTTACGAAAGTTCCCTGGGCGAGTCGGATATAATTCGCCCGGGAATAGCTCTTTACGGCATGTGGCCAAGCGAGGATCTGAGGGCAAAGTATGAAGGTGAGGGACTGGAACTGCGCCCGGTGATGCGCTGGGTGAGCCATTTAGCCCAGGTAAAAAAGATTCCCAAGGGTTATTCGGTCGGATACGGGCTTACGTTCGTCGCATCGCGACAAACGAAGATAGGGATAGTGCCTCAAGGATATAGCGATGGCTTTGACCGCGGCCTTTCCAATTGTGGAGAAGTGCTTGTGCACGGCAGGAGATGTCCGGTAATCGGACGCGTGGCGATGAACATGTTTGCGGTTGATTTGACGGGCATAGAAGAAGCGCAGGCGGAAGATGAGGTGGTGCTTTTGGGGGATCAGATAACAAGCAAGATAACAGCAGAAGAAGTCGCTGAGAAAATAGGAACGATAAATTACGAAATAACCACGCGCATTTCCCCGCTTTTGCCAAGAATTTTAAAGTAAGCAGCAAAGATATGAAAAGAAGGACGGAGGCGATGCCTTCATGGGATTTGAGCGAGCTTTTTGCCGGCGTGGCTGATCCGCGCATAGAAAAAGCCTTAAAAAAAACTTTCGGCAAGGCCAAAAAATTGAAGAACAAATTTAAGGGAAAGGTGTCCGCTTTGCAGCCGGGAGAAATTGGGGAAATGCTCGGCGAATACGAAAGAATATTGGCGGAATTATCCAAGGTGGAGACATATGCGTACATGATGTTCAGCGCCGATACGTCACTTGGTGCCAGCGGGGCGCTTTTGCGCAAAGTAGAGCACGAGGTTTCCCTGGTTTCAAGCGAGCTTTTTTTCGTGGAGCTGGAATTGGGCATGCTGGGAGCGGACAAACTGGCATTTTTGGCGGCCCGGAAGGAATTGCAAAATTATGTCCATTATTTGCGATTTTTGGCGGAGGAAAGCAAGCATCATTTGAGCGAGGCTGAGGAGGTGATAGTCAGCCGTAAAAACTTGAGCGGGAAAAACGCTTTTGCCCGGTTGTTCGATGAGGAGCTATCCGGGGAGCGTTACGAGATATTTCGGGAAGGGCGAAAAAAAGAACTGGGACAGGAGGAAATACTCGGGCTTCTTTATACGGCAAAAGACAGGGCTGTGCGCAAAAATGCCGCAGAGGTTTTTAGCAAGGGATTGAAGAAAAAAGAAAAAACGCTGGCTTTTATTTTCAATACGCTTGTTGCGGACAAAAAGGCGGAAGACGAGTTGAGAAAATTTTCTTTTCCCGAACAGGCCAGGCATTTGTCCAACGAGCTTTCACGAAAAGAAGTTGAGGCGATGGTCAAGGCGGTAGAAGACGGATATCCGCTGGTCAAAAGATATTATTTGCTCAAAAAGAAAATCCTGGGCGTTTCTGAGCTTTATGATTTTGACCGCTATGCCCCTTCTCCGTATGCGGATGGCAAAAAATATTCCTTTGCCGAAGCGCGGCGGATAGTTGAAGAAGCTCTCGGAGAGTTTTCTCCCAAGTTTGCCCTTATGGCGGAGGAAATGTTTCAAAAAAAGCACATAGATGCGCCCGCGCGCAAAGGTAAAAGAGGAGGAGCTTATTGCATGTATGTTTCTCCCCGGGTCGATCCTTTTGTTCTGGTTAATTTCAAGGGATCGGCAAATGATGTGCTTACGCTTGCTCATGAAATAGGACATGCCATCCACGGCAAGCTTGCTTCCGGGCAAAGCTATCTCAATTACCGCTCCATTTTGCCTTTGGCGGAAACGGCCAGCATTTTTGCGGAAGGATTGGTTTTTAGCAAATTGGCAAAGGAGGTGAAAGATCCCCACGAAGAGCTGTCTTTGTATATGAGACATATCGAAGGTATTTTTGCCAGCGTGCAGCGGCAGGTGGCCATGTATCGTTTCGAGCAGGATGTACACGGTGCTTTTGCCCAAAAAGGCGAGCTTACGGCAAAGCAGCTGGGAGAATTTTGGACAAGCCGCCAAGAAGAAATGTTTGGCGGGGCGGTGAAGTTAAGCAAGGGATATGCGAGTTGGTGGAGTTATGTTTCTCATTTTTTTCAAACTCCTTTCTATGTGTACGCATATGCTTTTGGAGAACTTTTGACGCTGTCCTTACTGGCCAGGTACAATGAGCAAGGAAAGGCTTTCGCGGAAAAATTTGAAGAACTTCTGGCGACCGGCTCTTTTCGGTCTCCCCACGAAATTCTTGCCAAGGCGGGGGTGGACATGGGCCAAGGTGATTTTTGGAAAAAAGGAATAAGCCTTGTCGCCGAGCAGGTGGAGCACGCCGAAAAGCTTGCGCGCAAGTGTCTTTAAAAAAAATGAGCCATGCTTAAATATTTTCACCGGACATCGCAAGAAAAAACGCTCCATGAGCATGCGGATTTCGTGGAAGGCGCCTGGATCCACGGAGAGGGACTTACCGAAGCGGAGGTCATGTTATTGGTGGAAAAATTTTCCGTGGAGGAGGGTCATTTGCGTGATGCCCTAGATCCAGTGGAGGTTCCTCGCTTGGAGGTGGAGGAGGGAAAAGTGTATGTTTTTACCAGAGTTCCGCTCAAGACCCGCACGGCGGTGGTGACCATTCCCTTGCTAATGGTGCTGGGAGGTGATTTCGTGCTTACTGTCACGCCGGAAAAATTACCACTCATCGAAAGAACGATGAATGATGCGAACATATACACCACGCAGCACACGGATTTTTTGCTCAGACTTTTTGGGGCGATAAACGCGGCTTACGCCCGCCACTTGACCGAAATAGCCAGAGCGGTGCGTTCGGCCCAGGGCAGGATCGAGCGGATTTCCAACCGGGACATCATCCGCTTCGTGGAATACGGACAGATCCTCAACGACTTTCTTGCGGCGCTCGTGCCGACGGCGACCATCATGCGCAACCTCCTGAAAGGACGCACGCTTAAGCTGGAAGAAGCGGATGAGGAGCTTACGGAAGACGTCTTGTTGGAAACGGGACAACTGATAGAGACCAGCCAGGCGACGCTCAAGCACATAGTAAACGTGCGGGACGCATATTCGACCATCATGACACATGAGCTTAACCGGGTGATGAAAATGCTGACCGCCTTGACGATTGTCTTTACGGTACCGACCATGATTTCCAGCTTTTACGGAATGAATGTGCGTCTTCCCTTTGATCAGAACCCGCTTGCTTATCTGGGAATATTGATGGCCATAATCTTGACCACCGGACTTCTTTTGGCGGTACTGGCTCGCAATCGCTGGCTTTGACCCTTTCCTTGCCTTAAATTGTGTTGTAAAGTGATGCGAGGCGGTTTTTCCGCCGGAATAATTTCCCGGCCGTGTCCTTGAAAGCTCCGGAGGAGCCTTGGCGTATGGAACGGTATGGGGCAGCAAACCTGATGCCTTCCAAAAAGCTACTCAAAAAAAATTAGCAGCTATCCAGGACCTCAGCGACGAACAGCTGGTGGCTCTTGTTTTGGAGCAAAGTTCGGCCTATGCGTTTTTGGTGGAAAGATACGAAGAAAAGCTTTTGCGCTATGTGATGCGTATCGGAGTACGTACGCGCGAAGACGCCGAAGATATTTTACAAGATGTTTTTTTGAGCGCTTACCGCAACCTTAATGATTTTGATACGGATCTCAAGTTTTCCTCCTGGATATACCGCATTGCGCACAACAAAGTCATCAGCCATTTCCGCAAGGTAAGCGCCCGCGTGCGGACCACTCCTTACGAAGGAGATGTGGATCTGCTCAATATATTGGCAAGCGACACGGACATTGCTGCCGAGATGGACCAAAAGCTTAAGGCAGAGGAGGTGCGGGAGATATTGGGCGCCATGGATGAGCGTTATCGCGAAGTGCTCGTCCTTAAATTTTTGGAAGATAAGGATTACAAGGAAATTTCAGATATCTTGGAAAAGCCGATGGGTACGGTGGCCACGTTAATCAATCGGGCCAAAAAGCAGTTCAGGGAGCATATTGCCAAATACGAACAATCTTTAGCTAACAGCCGTAGCCATGAGTGAGTTAAGCAGCAAAATAATAGGGAAAATAGAAAAAGAGCGCCTGAAGCCTTTGCCGCGCTGGCATTTTTTGCTCAAAAACAGAGTTTTATGGGTTGCTTTTGCGCTAAGCGTTTTTTTGGGAGGAGTATCTGTCTGCATGTCCTTGGAATCTCTTTCGCGTCACTGGGGCATATATGCTCATCTCAAAGGAAGTTTTCTCGGTTTCTTACTGATCGCTTTCCCTTACCTGTGGGTTTCGTTACTGCTGCTTATGGCCGCTTTGGCTTATTACGAATGGAAAAATACGCGCGGTGCGTATCGTGCCAAGGCGCAACTGGTACTTGGGGCAAGTATGGCGGGAGCGGTGGTTTTGGGTATAACGGGACACGTTTTGGGTTGGGGGTATAACTTTAACAAGGTTATGCGCCATGCGATGCCTTCTTATGGGGATCTTTATGAAAAAAAAGAACTGGAGGTTTGGAACAGGCCTCAGGAAGGGACGCTTTCCGGGCAAGTAAAGCAAGTAACCGCTGAAGATTTTTTGGTGGTGGAAGACCCAAATGGCCGCACTTGGCAAGTAAGCTGCCCATCTTGTGGCGAAAAAATTAAAAAAGAAGATAGTTACGGCAGGCGCGTGAAAATGATTGGGGAGCGGGAAAAGGAAGGGCGGTTTGTGGCCAGCGAGCTGCGCCAATGGGAAGACGAGGAGGATGAAGAGGAAGAGGAGGAATTTGCGGAAAAAAAGAAGAAAAAAAGTGACCCAAAAGAATCCGAAGAAAAAGAAGACAGAGGGGAAGGGGAGGAGAAACGAGAAGAAGATTAAAAAACTCCGCTAAGCGGAGTTTTTTGTGGCCGATATGAAAATTTTTTCGGTGCGCTCCAGGGCGTTTTGGGTGAGCATTTTTATATCTAGCGATTTTTCGGCAAGCAGGACCTCGCTTATTTTTGCTTTGGTTTCTGGTTTTTGGGGCATCAGGCGCGTGCAGCAGTCGTCATGCGGCAATTTGGAGATGTCGTACGTTTCTATTTTTTGCGCTTGACGCATAATATCTTCTTTGTCCAGCCCGATAAGGGGGCGGAAGATGGGCAAGGAAGCAGCTTCGTTTGTCGCGAAAATGTTTTCAAGAGTTTGGGAGGCAACTTGAGCCAAGCTGTCTCCGGTTACGAGTGCGAGGGCTTTTTCTTGGGAAGCTATTTCTTCGGCTATCCGCAGCATCAGGCGCCGCTGGATGATTATTTTGAGTTTATCCGGACATTTGACGGTTATTTCCTTTTGCGCAGCAGCCAAGGGAACTAAATAAAGGCGGCTTGGTCCTTGGAAGGAGGCAAGTTTTTGGACAAGACTTTCCACTTTTTCAATGGAGGAACGGGAGGTGAAGGGCATGCTGTGGAAATGGACGAAAATAGCTGTCGTGCCGCGCCGGATGAGATGCCAAGCGGCTACGGGAGAATCAAACCCGCCGGAAATAAGCGCCAAAACAGTGCCGGAAGTTCCCGTGGGCATTCCTCCGGGGCCATTTAATTTTTGGGCAAAAATAAAAGCCTCGCCGTTTACAAGTTCCACATGGCATTCTCTCTCCGCTCCCTTAAGAAGCACTTTTTTTCGGCCGGAAAACTTGTGAAAGATATGGGCGCCTAATTGGCGGTTCAGTTCTTCGGAAGTAAGGGGAAATCTTTTGTCCGAGCGGCGGGTGGTGATGCGGAAAGTTTCAAAATGTCCGTCTGAAAAAAATTTCTCTACGCCTTCTTTTAACCCCTCCAAATCCTGCCCGAAGCGGGAGGCAAAAGCGAAATTGACTATGCCGGGAACGTGTTCGAGGGCTTTTTGCACCTTTTCGCACTCGCGTTCCCCTTCGGAGGAAAGTTCCAGCAAGATTGCGCCGGAAATTTTTTTGGCGCTCAAAAGAGCGGCAGGAGCAAAAAAAGAAAGGCGCTCGCGGATGTTGTCCAGGAGTTTTTTTTCGAAGTATTCGCGGTTGCGTCCTTTGAGGGCTATTTCGCCATAGTGAATGATGACGTGCATGGGGTGATATTTTAGGGCAAGACATTTCTTATTTGGTATAAGATACAAGAAATAATTCAAATAAGCAATGAGGCTTTACGGGGTTTAAATTTCATGGTATCTATATCAAATGCTCCATATTAACTGTCATATATAAAAACATGTCTTTACAGATAGGGATAGTAGGGCTTCCCAATGTCGGCAAAAGCACGCTTTTTAAGGCGTTGACCAGGGTTCCGGTAGATATTAATAACTATCCTTTTTGCACGATCGAGCCGAACGTGGGAATTGTGAAAGTTCCGGACGAACGGCTTTTGAAATTGGCCGAAATGTCTCAAACCGAAAAGATTGTACCGGCGGTGGTGGAATTTGTGGACATTGCCGGAATCGTGAAGGGAGCCAGCGAGGGAGAAGGATTGGGCAACAAGTTTTTGGCCAACATTCGCGAAGTGGACGCGATCGCCCAAGTGGTGCGCGTGTTTGAAAATTCCAATATCACTCACGTGCATAGCAAAGTTGATCCCGGAGGTGATATAGAGGTGATAAACATGGAACTTATTTTGGCGGATTTGGAAACGGTCGGTAAGGCACAGGCAAGGATTGAGAAAGAAGTGCGTGGCAATAAAAAAGGGGCGGATAAGCAACTGGAGGCGGTTAAAAAAATAAAAGCGACTTTGGAAAACGGAAAATTGGCGAATGAAACTCCGAATTTAGAAGAAATGCTCAAGGAAGAAAATGCCAAGACGGCCATTCGTGATATGCAGCTTTTGACCATGAAACCCTTTTTGTACGTGTTCAATGTGGCTGATCCGGGGCAGGAGCTGGATGAGAAATTGGAGAAATTGCCACATGTAAAGCTGGATATCAAAATCGAGGAGGAATTGATTGACATGAGCGAGGAAGAGGCTGCGGAACTGGGTCTTCGTTCCGAAATAGGACGGCTGGTGACGGCAGCTTACGCGTTGCTGGGCTTGCAGACATTTTTGACCACCGGTAAGCAGGAAACGCGTGCCTGGACCATCAAGCAGGGGGCGACGGCTCCGGAGGCAGGTGCGGCGATCCATACTGATTTTAAGGAGAAATTCATCCGGGCGGACGTGATAGCGTGGGATAAGCTTTTGGAAATAGGCTCCTGGGGCAAAGCTAAAGAACTCGGGGCGATTAAAACCGTAGGAAAGGATTATGTCATGCAAGACGGGGAAGTGGTGGAATTTAAAGTATAAAAAGGAAAAATCGCCGGGTAAGCCCGGCGATTTTTGATATTCTTGACAGCTCCGGGAGGATTTTCTAGAATGAATTAGCAGTCTAAGGATAAGAGTGCTAAAAATAATAATTTAATATAAGGCATATAACATGAAGCAAAAAGCATTTGGCTTTGCGTTTTGTGTGTAAGCCTTAAGAGAATTATGCCAAAAACAAGCGTGAGGCCACTGGGTGATAATGTGCTTGTGGAGCCGGCCAAGACTCACAAACAAACGGAACACGGCATTTATTTGCCAGAAACCTCTTCTAAAGAGAAACCGCAAGAAGGCAAAGTGCTGGCGATTGGAGAGAGCAAGGATATTAAAGTAAAAAAGGGGGAAGCTGTGATTTTTCGCAAATATAGCGGAACGGAAATTAAGGTAGATGGAACAGAATATCTGCTTGTCAAAAACGAAGATATTTTGGCAGTAGTAGAGTAATAAAGCATGTAACATACAACATGTAACATGAAACAAAAAATGCATCGTGCCGCATGTTTCATGCCACATGTTTCATGAATAGTATGGCTAAACAAATAGAATTTTCGACAGACGCTCGCAAAAAGATCAAGGCCGGCATCGACAAGGTTGCTGATACCGTAAAAACCACGCTTGGTCCGCGCGGCAGAAATGTCATTTTGGACAAGGGATACGGAGCGCCGACGATCACCAATGACGGCGTTTCCATCGCCAAAGAGATCGAACTGGAAGACAAATTCGAAAATATCGGCGCAGAACTGATTAAAGAAGTGGCCAATAAGACCAATGAGGCGGCTGGAGATGGCACGACAACCTCAACGGTAATCACTCAGGCCCTGGTGCGCGAGGGATTGAAATATGTGGAAACAGGAATTAACCCTGTCGGCATCCGCCGCGGGATGGAAAAGGCCAAAGACGACGTGATCGAAGCGCTCAAGAAGAACTCCAAAAAAATAAGCACGCGCGAAGAGATAGCGCAGGTCGGCACCATCAGCGCCGAATCGCGCGAGATGGGCGAAATGATCGCTGAGGTTATGGAAGCGGTAGGCAAAGACGGAGTGGTCACCGTGGAGGAATCCCAGACTTTCGGGATGAGTAAGGAAATCGTGGAAGGAATGAATTTCGACAAAGGATACGTGTCGCATTACATGGTAACCGATACGGCCTCCCAGACAGCGGAGCTCAAAGACCCATATATTCTGATTACAGATAAGAAAATTTCAGCCATTTCAGACATATTGCCCACTTTGGAGAAAGTGGCGCAAATGGGCAAGAAAGAGATGGTGGTTATTGCCGATGACGTGGACGGAGAGGCTCTGGCCACATTGGTGGTCAATAAGCTGAGGGGAGTGCTGAATGTGCTAGCCATTAAAGCTCCGGAGTTTGGCGACAGCAAAAAAGCGATGCTGGAAGACATTGCCGTATTGACCGGCGGGCAGGTGATAAGCGAAGAAAAGGGGATGAAGCTGGATAGCGTGGAGCTTAATATGCTCGGACAAGCCCAAAAAGTGATTGCCAGCAAGGATGATACGACCATTGTCGGCGGCAAAGGCAAAAAGAAAGATATTGAAGCGCGCATTGCTCAAATCAAGGGATTGGCAGATAATTCCGACAGCGAATATGAGCGCGGCAAATACGAAAAAAGGATGGCTAAGCTGGGCGGTGGCGTGGCAGTTATCCGCGTAGGCGCGGCTTCCGAAACGGAGCTTACCTATATCAAGCACAAAATGGAAGACGCTTTGGCGGCCACCAAGGCGGCCGTGGCGGAAGGGATAGTGGCCGGAGGAGGGGTAGCTTTGGCCAGAGCGGCCCACACATTGGGAACCAAGAATGCCGAAGGCAAAACGTTGGAATTTAAAGCGGGATACGAAGCTTTGATCAAAGCGCTCAGCGAACCTTTTCTCCAAATCGTGCGTAACGGCGGACAAACTGATCCGGCCGTGGCCTTAGATAAAGTGCTCAGGGAAAAGAGTTCCAATGCCGGATATGATGCCAATGCCAATGCTCCGGTAGCCGATATGGTCAAGGCGGGAATAATCGATCCGCTCAAAGTTACTCGCAGCGCTTTGGAAAACGCGGTTTCCGTAGTAGCCATGGTGCTTACGACTGAAGCGGTAGTAACCGATTTGCCTAAAAAAGAGGAGCCGCAAATCCCGGCCGGAATGGGCGGGATGATGTAAAAGGTCGTATCTTTTGAAGACATTCAATGCCAAAAGCCCTGCCTCTTGGAAAATGCGGGGCTTTTGGTTTTTGGGAGGAATCCTTGTTCCAAGAAGGCGTTCTTTGTGCTATAATTCTAGAAAGAAAGAGAAGGGTAAGCCTTTCCGGGCTGTCGTGTGCATGGATTTTAACTTTTCCCAAAAGAATGAGTTTTTCTTGGCAAAAAATAGCGGACGAATTTAACCTCAAAAAGCAGGCCGACGAGCTAGGAGTGAAGGTCTGGCAATCCCCCAGTTTCCTGTTCATCCTGATGGGATTCATCATAATCATGGCGATGACGGGGGTTTATTTTGCGGCTCGCAATTATGATTCTCCGGAAATTTTTATTATCAGTGAGTTCTTGATCGTAATAGTGCTTTTTACAGTGGGTAATGTGCTTATCCGGGGCGTAGAGCAGATAGCACATGCCAACAAAATGAAAACCGAATTCGTTTCTATCGCTTCACACCAACTCAAAACTCCTTTGGCGGCAGTGAATTGGGAAATAGAATTATTGGTTTCTAAATATTTCGAAGGTTTGAATGCCAAGCAGCGAGAAATAATAGATGAGATCGGTCGGGCTAATGCCAAGATGGGTCGGTTGGTCAATGATCTGTTGGATGTGGCACGTATAGATCAGGGGAGGCTTGCGCTTGGCAAAGAAGCGGTAGATATGGCCGTCGTAGTAAGGGAGGTTTTGGAATCAAATCGTATTTTGGCTAAAGCGCATGGTGTAAAGCTGGTTTTGGATGCGCAAGAAGGCTTGCCGGCAGTGTCGGGAGATAAACAGCATTTGGTAGTTGTGTTGGATAATTTGGTTTCCAATGCCATTAAGTACATAGGAAAAGGGTCCAAAGTAGAGGCTCTTGTCAGGGAGAGAGACGGTTTCGTGGAAGTTTCAATCAAGGATGACGGTGTGGGCATACCCAAAATTCAGCAAGGAAAGCTTTTTCAGAAATTTTTTCGCAGCGACAATGCTGTTCGCAACCAGACTGAAGGAACCGGGCTGGGGCTTTATATAGCCAAAAATATTATCAAACAGTCAGGAGGGAAGATGTGGTTTTTTTCAGAAGAAGGAAAGGGCTCAGTCTTCTCGTTTAATTTACCTGCCCGTACCAAGTAGGTTTTAGCTAAAAAAATAATGTAAGCGCAATTTTGGTGCCTTATCGGCAGCTAAATCCGCAAAAAGAGATGGAAAAAAAGAAGCTCCTTGTCGTGGAAGATGATTCTACGCTGCACAAAGCGCTTTTAGAATTTTTGAGCGCGGAAGGTTTTGAGGTCGTAGGCGCTCTGGATGGTGAGGAAGGAGTTGAAAAATGTCGTGAAGAAAAGCCCGATCTGGTTCTTTTGGACATTATTTTGCCCAAAAAGGATGGCTATGAGGTTATTGCGGAATTGAAGGCGGATCCAGAATTGGCAGCTATTCCGGTGGTATTGCTTACGAATTTGGGAAGCCTTAACGACGTAGAAAAAGCTTTGGCGATGGGAGCCACCACCTATTTGGTAAAAGCGGATTATAAATTGGAGGAAGTTTGCCGTAAAGTGAAGGAAATATTGGGCCTGGAATAAAAAACAGCGCAAAGAAGGACGGGAGGCGCTTACATCCCGCTCCCGTCTTCCCGTGGGGAGGGATTGGGGTGAAACAAAAACAAACACTCAGGATGCGGATAGAAAACAAACAACTCAAAGACTTTCTGCTGGATTCTAATTTACTGGAGGAATCCGTGGCAAACCAGGCTCTCAGTGAGGCTGTTTCTTCGGGCAGAAGCTTGGGGGATATTTTGCTGGAAAAAAAACTGGTAAGCGAGGTGGATTTACGCAAGCTTTATGCTTATATCTTGGGAATACCATTCGTCAATCTGGATAAGGTCTCCATACCGGCAGACATATTGCAAATAGTTCCCGAGCCGATCGCCAAAAAATACAACATTATTGCTTTTGAAAAATCCGGCAGCGATCTTAAGGTCGCGATGCTTAATCCGGAGGATATTCAAACCATTGATTTTATCCGCAAAAAGACGGGACTAAAGATTGTGCCATGCCTCACATCGGAAGAAAGTATTCGGGAGGTGCTTAAGCAATACGAAAAAAGTCTTAAAGCGGAATTCGGGGATATCATAAGCCGAAGCGCCGAAGAAGGGGACGAGGACGGTTCAGATGAGGATTTGGAGAAAGTGGCGGAGGATTTGCCGATCGTGAGAATTGTGGACACTCTGCTCAAGCATGCTATTCTCCAGTCGGCCAGCGATATCCACATCGAACCTGATGAGCATGAGGTGCGTGTCCGCTACCGCATCGACGGCGTACTGCACGACGCCATGACTTTGCCCAAGCAGGTCCTGCAAGGCTTGGTGGCGCGCATCAAGGTCCTTTCTAATCTGAAGCTGGACGAGCATCGCTTGCCGCAGGATGGTCGCTTCAAGATAGAAAAAGAAGGATATAAGATATCTTTTCGCGTGAGCATCTTGCCTGTGTTTGAGGGAGAAAAAATCGTGATGCGTCTTTTGGATGAATCTTCCAAGGGATTGACATTGGAGAAAATGGGACTCGGCGGAGAAGCTCTCGAGGCGGTCCATCGTCAAATAAGGCGCCCGAACGGGATGATATTGGTTACGGGGCCGACCGGATCCGGAAAAACGACCACCTTGTACACGGTGATGGATATTTTGAATACGCCGGAAGTGAATATCAGCACGGTGGAAGATCCGGTGGAATATCGGATGCCGCGCGTCAACCAAACCCAGGTCAATGCCAAGATAGGGATGACGTTTGCAGCAGCCCTCAGATCGCTTCTGCGTCAGGACCCGGACATTATCATGGTGGGAGAAATTCGCGATAAGGAAACGATGGAAATAGCCATCCATGCCGCCATGACCGGCCACTTGGTGCTTTCGACGCTACACACCAACAGCGCAGCAGGAACAATTCCGCGCCTTATCGACATGGGAGCGGAAGCTTTTTTGGTGGCTTCGACAGCCAACGTTATCATCGCGCAGCGTTTGGTGCGTAAACTTTGTCCGGAGTGTAAAACAGCTTACAAGCTGAACGAAAAAGACCTCAAGACTCTAGAGGCCAGTTTTGAGATGGAGGAAATACTGGAAACCGTAAGAAGCGCCAAGGTGTGCGAAACCCTGAGGGGCAAAGCAGGCGGATGGAAGGATGTGGAGCTCTTCCGCCCCAAAGGATGCGAGCAGTGCAACGGAGAGGGATATAAAGGGCGCATGGGTATATACGAAGTTTTGGAAGTGACGGAAGAGGTGGGCAAGCTTATAACCTCCAACGCGACAGCTGCAGAAATAGAAAATCATGCAAGGAAGACGGGAATGCTGACGATGAGTGAGGACGGTTTTGTAAAAGTAGTTCAAGGGCTGACCTCGGTAGAAGAGATCCTCAGGGTTACCAAAGAGTAAAAGATAAATAAAAATAAAAATCAAATATCAAAATGGCAAAGATGCCCGGTGAGTTTGCATTTTGAGATTTGCATTTTACATACCTGTTGTGCCTAAATTTATCTATACAGCCAAAAGTTACAGCGGAGAAACCAAAGGAGGGGAAATGGTTGCCAGTGATGAAAAATCCTTGGCGCAGCAATTGCGCGGAGAAGGTTTTTTGGTCACTTCCATTCATAAAATAGAGGAGGAACAGCAGGTGCAAGGAGTAAAATTTTGGGATCGCTTCAAAACCGTTCCGCTCAAGGAAAAAATGGTTTTTGCGCGCAACCTTTCGGTCATGATCTCTTCCGGCCTTACGGTGGCGCGCGCTGTGTCTAATCTTTCCCAGCAAACCACCAACAAACAGTTTCGCGTCATCTTGGAAGACGTACACAGTGAAATGCAAAGCGGCAAAACTCTCAGTGAGGGTTTGGCTAAATATCCCGGGGTTTTTAACGAGCTTTTCGTAAACATGGTGCGAGTGGGCGAGACGGCCGGCAACTTGGACGAAGTGCTCAAGATAGTAGCAGTGCAGCTGGAAAAGGAGCATGAGCTTATGGGCAAGGTGAAAGGAGCCATGATTTATCCGGCGGTAATCATCGCAGCGATGGTGGGTATAGGAATTTTGATGCTCACTTTCGTTTTGCCAAAGATATTGGGCGTTTTTAAAGATATGCAGGTAGAGCTTCCGCCGGCAACCAAATTCATAATAGGTCTTAGCGAATTGTTTCAGGCACACGGCATTTTGGTTTTTTTGGGCTTCATCTTGTTACTCATCGGCGGCAAGATATTCTTGGGGCAGAGCGCCGGAAAAAGAATGCTCAGCTTTATTTCGGTGCGGCTGCCGGCCATAAGCAATATAGTTATTAAAGTAAACTGCGCCCGCTTTGCCCGTATTTACAGCTCTCTTTTGCGCAGCGGGGTGACCGTGGTGGATGCGCTCAAGATCATTTCCAATACTCTTACGAATGTTTACTATAAGGAAGCCATCGTTTCCGGAATCGAAGACATCCAGAAAGGAGTGGAATTGAGTAAGGTTTTGCGCTCATATCCGAAAATATTTCCTATTTTAGTAGCCCAGATCACCGAAGTGGGGGAGGAAACCGGCAAGACCGAAGCGGTGCTTTTGCAGTTGGCGGAGTTTTACGAAGAAGAAGTGAATCAGATAACCAAAAACCTTTCTTCCATAATTGAACCGGTCTTGATGATTTTTATCGGCAGCGCGGTTGGCTTTTTTGCGATCGCGATGCTCCAGCCGATGTATAGCCTGATGGACAATATAAAGTAAAATTTTTCCGGATCAATATGCATATGAAGGCTGGTCATATTTATTCCCCCAAAGGGTTCACACTCATAGAAGGATTGGTCGTGCTTTTTATTTTTTCGCTCATAACAATTTCTTTTTATTCCCTTATTTCCACCGGTTCGCGGCATATCATCAATGCCAAAAACAGGCTTGGCGCACTGGCATTGGCCAATGAGAAGATGGAAGTGGTGCGCAACCTTTCTTATGACGATATCGGGACGGATACGGGAGCGGTAGAGGGAGTTCTGGAGGAAAATGAGGATGTTTCCAAAAGCACCAGGCAATACCATGTGCATACTTTGGTAGAATACATAGACGATGCTTTCGATGGGGAGGGATTTGGCGCGGATAACGTCCCGACCGACTACAAAATAGTTACAATAACGGTATCTTGGGGAGCTGGTGCGCTTGCGGACGAGGTTAGGCTGATTTCTCGTTTTGTTCCGCAAGGACTGGAAGTGCTCGATCCTGATCACGGAATACTTTCCATAAACATATTCAGCGACCAGCCCGGAGGTGCAGGAATACCTTCTTCTACGGTAAGAGTGGTTAACACTGAAACCGGTCTGGATACTACCGTAGAGACGGACAGCACGGGAAATGTTACGCTCATGGGAGATCGTATTACCGACTCTATTCAAAAATACCAAATAATGGCGACCAAATCCGGATACGAAACAGCCATTACGTATCCGCCTTACCCGGAAACGGCTTATAATCCCACGGATGTGCATGCTTCCGTAGTGACGGGAGCAATGAATGTTTTCAACATGGTTCAGAACAAATTGACGGCCCTCACGGTCAAAACTACCGATCCGCTGGGAAGCCCGCTTTCAGGCGTGAAGTATGCTCTAAAAGGAGGGCGTAAACTGGGGATGACTGCGGTACCGGAAGGGGAGGTGCCAAACATCATTTATTCAATGGACGTGAGTGAAACTTCCGATGCGGATGGAGAGAAAGAATATGACAATATAAGCCCGGGAACATATGTGCTTACGCCTGAATTGGAAGAGACGGACCCGTATGTTTTAGTGGGTATCCCCAGCTATATAAGCAGGGAGCTTTTTTCCGAAGCTGCTGGAGAATTGAGGGTGCTTTTGGCGGAAAAATCCAAGACAGGACTTTTGGTAAAGGTGGGGCTGGCGGGCAGTAGCCCGGAAGAGGCGCTGAGTGGCGCTAAGGTGCATATAAGCAATGGGGCTGGATTTGAAGACGAGTTAATCACGCCAGCGGAAGGAGCTGTTTATTTTCCCCAAAATGCAGATCCTTTCCCGGACGGAAATTATACGGTGCAAGTAACTGCGGAAGGATATGCGCAGCAGGAAGTTTCGGCAATCGTGTCCAACGGAAACCTTACGGTACAAGGAGTGTCCCTGTCGGCATTATAAGTAATTTCTATGCCTCAAAAAGAAAGAAAAAAAGGAATGACACTGATAGAAGCGATTATGGCAATCGGTCTTTTTGCGCTGGGAATCGAAGGATTTACATTGCTTTTTTTACGCACTTGGGAACATAACAAATACACCATAGAAATGGGGCAATCCGCGATGACTGTTTCCCAGGGGGTTAGTAAAATGGCCAATTATTTACGAGGGATTCGCCAGTCAGATAATGGCGCTTATCCTATCTCTTCAGCCTCGGCCAATGATTTGGTTGTTTATAGTGATTATGACAAAGATGGTACGACGGAAAGATTGCATTTTTACAAGAGCGGCACGCAGGTGCTCATGGGAATAAGGGAGCCGTCAAGCACTTTTCCTCCTTCCTATGCGGCGGGGGATCAAAGTACGCAGGTCATCGCAACGAGCATTATGAATACCGCCACTGATCCTATTTTTCAATATTTTAACAAAGATTACCCTGACGATATGACCAAAAATCCGCTTCAATCGCCGGTAGCGGTTTCGGAGATAAGGTTGGTGCGTATTTTTTTGAAAATAAATATCGATCCCAATAATGCGCCGGATAATATAGAGACTGAAACATTTGTGGGCTTAAGGAATCTAAATGATTATGACCGGATCCAATAAAACAAAAAGCGGCACAGTCCTTGTTTACGTATTGGTAATGATGAGTGTCTCCTCCATAGTACTCCTCTCTTTGATGCAATACATTACATCCCAAATCCGCTTTGGGTATAGCAGGGTCGAAAAGGATCAATCTTTTCATGTGGCAGAGGCGGGAATCCAATATTACCGTTGGTATTTGGCGCACGGTACTTCAGGCAAAACCGCTCAGCAAATTCAAGATTTTTGGGACAATGATCCGCTAGGGGTGAATGCCCCGTATGAAGCGGATTTTGAAGGGATTGGCAAATATAGTATCAACGTTGATCCTCCCAGTTATGGTTCCACTATCGTAACCGTGCGCTCAACTGGCTGGACCAATAAAATGCCGGAAACCAAAAGAACTATTCAGGTACGATTCCGTCGCCCCTCTTGGAGCGAATATATTTTTCTTTCCAACAGCTTTATTAATTTTGGCGATCAGGCGGAAGTGTATGGCAAGGTTCATTCCAATGGAGGCGTGCGCTTCGATGGTCTGGCGCACAACGTGGTCAGTTCCCTGAAAGCCACCTTTGATGATCCTTCTTATGGGGGAAACCGCCAAGAGTTCGGTGTGCACACCACTGATAATCCTGCCGATCCGGGAGCTCCGGCTTATCCCTGGCCGGCAGGGACCGTGCCTGTCAGGCCGGATGTATTCGAAGCGGGGCGCGAATTTCCCGTGCCGGAAGTCAGTTTTAGCGGGGTGACTACGGATTTGGCTAATATGAAGGCACAAGCGCAAGGGGGGTTTGGGAAATATCTTGAGAATACGGGATATGGGTGGCGCATTAAATTTAAGACGGATGGGACATTCGATGCCTGTGTGGTGGAAAAAGCCAATGACAATACCCATGTGATCAGCAAGTACAGGCGCACTGGCGGAACGGGGACGTGCGATAGCTGCAGCGGGCAGTGTCTGGCCAATTATCCCATACCGAACAACGGCATAATTTTTGTAGAAAACAACGCTTGGGTAGAGGGGACGATTAACAAAAGGCGCGTTACGGTGGTAGCGGCCAATCTTTCCGGAGGAGGGGGGCAAAAGGATATATACATAGGAATATCCAACAGTAACTTACGCTATGCTGCTTATGATTGTGATAACATGCTCGGACTCATAGCGCAAAGGGACGTGAGAGTCCTTGGCCAATGTCCGGATGATTTCATTGTGGATGCTGCTCTTATTGCTCAAACCGGGGCAGTCGGCATAAATGATAACGGGTTCAGCGGCAAAAATGCTCTAACTTTCAACGGAGCTATCGCCTCTTATTTGCAGCCTTATTTTGTGCATGGAAACGGAGGATTTGGAGTGCGCACTTATAATTTCAACAACAATCTTCTTTATTGTCCCCCGCCTTATTTTCCAACAGGAACAGAATACTCGGTGGATCTGTGGGAGGAATTGTAGCCCTCGCGAAGCGCATCGTGTATAATGAAGAAAGCCATTCACCGCTAAAACAAAAATGAGTTTTCTCAACAAGAAAATATTTTCTACCAATGGCGGCTCTTTCGGATTGGATCTGAGCGATCTTTCGGTTAAGGCCGTGCAAATAGCAGATGACGGCGTTTTGGAAAAGGTGGTCAGTTACGGTTCGGCGCCCATTCCTTTCGGCAGCATTATAGACGGGGATATCCAAAAAAAGGACTCCGTTGTTTTGGCCATCAAGCGCGCTGTGGAAAATGCTCGTCCAGAAAAAATAAAGACGCGCAAAGTGATCTGCTCACTGCCGGAAACCAAAGCTTTTTTACGTATCGTGTCCGTTCCGCATATGGAAGAAGAAGAATTGGCCGAAGCGGTCAAGTGGGAGATTGAGGCAAACATTCCTTTGACTTTGGATCAGGTTTATTATGATTGGCAAAATCTCTCTTGCCAGATCGGATCCGAAAAAGGAAGAACAAGCGTTATCATTGTGGCCGTAGCCAAGACGGTGGTGGATAATACCATAGAGGTACTGGAGGCTGCCGGATTGGAGCCGGTTGGCTTGGAAATCGAATCAATCGCCCAGGCACGCAGCTTGGTTGGCGAAGCGCTTGGCGAACATACTACGCTTATTGTGGACATCGGAGACAGACGTACCAGCTTTTCGGTGATTAAAGACTGTGCTCCTTGTTTTACTTCCAGCATTCCGCTTTCCGGTCAATCCCTTACGGAAGCGATAGCCAAGCAGCTCAATGTTTCCGTAGAGGAGGCGGAGAAAATCAAGCGGGAATACGGGATAGGATCGAGTTTCAAAAGGGACGCCTTGTTCAAGGCTGCTTTGCCGGTGCTGGAGAATTTTGCCACTCAGATAGAGCGCTCCATCGATTTTTATATTTCCGGCTTGCAATATTCCAAAAATATCGACACGATAATAATTTGCGGCGGCGGAGCTCATACCAAAGGAATTGTGCCGTATCTTACCAAGAAATTAGGCAGGCAACTGGAATTGGGAGATCCCTGGGTAAACGTCAGACTCGGCGGGCGCACCCCCTTGATTGAAAGAGGGGAATCGGTGCAATATTCCACCGCTATCGGATTGGCTCTTAAAGGCATACGCTATGGATATTTCTCTTGATCTTTTGCCGGTGCAGCGCAAGCAGGAGCTAAGGCGCGCTCGGATTTTTAGAATGCTTGTACGGGAACAGGCCGTTTTCTTGTTACCGCTTCTTATGTTTATCGGTATTTTGGGCGGGGTGGTTCTCGTGCTTAAGACGGATCAGCAAAGTGTTATTAGTGCCGGAGCAATGGGTGAAGGGCAGGGGCAATTTCAGGAGCTCAAAGTCTTTGAAGAAGAATTCCAGCGGACAAACGATTCAGTAGAAAGAATAATGAAAATGGAAAAAGCTCATCTTCATTGGAGCAGGGCACTTCGGGATTTGGGGCGACTTTTGCCCCAAGGTGCGATCGTTTCCGAGCTTTCAACTAAAGATTATACGGTGATGCTGCGCGGCAAGGCAAAAACACGGGAAGATTTGCTTTCCCTCAAATCCGCACTGGAAGGTTACGGATGTGCCGAGAATGTCCAGGTTCCACTTTCCAACCTAGTCAGCAGGACAGACGTGGAATTCCAGGTGGATTTTACTCTTAAGAAGGAATGTCTTTTGGAGCAGTAAAAAAAGGAAATGACTGATTTCATCAAAAAACAAAAAATTGCCTTGGCGATAGTGGCTTACATCTTGCTTATCGCGGCGGTTGTTTGCTTTGTCGTACTCCCTCTGCTTGAAGAGGGGCGCCATATTCGCGAAGAAATAGAGCGGGAAACCGCCCTACAGGAAGGGCGTCAGCAAAGATTGGGTGAAGTGCCAAAACTGCGCGAGCAACATGCTAAAATAGAAACTGGCCGCGAAGAGCTCGATGTTCTTTTGGTGCGTGACGATGCGGTTAAGCTTATAAGCGTCCTGGAGGGCTTGGCGGAAAAGGAGGGGGTGAATATAGAAATAGCGGTTGACGAAAGCTTAGCAAAACCCAAGGCAACAGCACGGGCCAAACAGGACGATTCTAAAGACAAAGAAAAAAAAGAAGCGTTAATTGACGGGCTGCCTTCCCAAGATTATGTGCAGTTTTCAGTCACGCTTAACGGCCCATATGGAGCGGTAGTGAATTTTATAGAAAGGGTGGAGGTTATGCCTTATTATGCGGATATTCTGAGTCTGGCGTTTAAAACTAGGGAAGAAAAAGAGGAAAGACCGAGTGGAAATCCCTTGGTTGGTTCCGGGGCGCCAAATGCCAAAGAGGAGCAAGCCCCGAGCGGTAATGTAGAGGCGACGGTCGTATTGGCTGTGTACCTGCAATCCAAGTAAATCAAATTGTTTAGCTTATGAGAATGAAGATAAAATTTAATGTGTCAGCTTTGGGCAAGATGGCGGCATCCTTTTGGCGCAAAATGCGTAACTGGCTTTTGGTGCTTTTGCTGCTCGCTTTTGCTTTTTTGGGCGGATATGTGTGGTACCGGAGTCTTTTTGGAAGCGGCTGGAGCGCCCAGCAAAAGCAGGAATTTATCGCCACGCAAGACAAAAACGTACGCTTTAAGGAAAAGTCTTTTGATGAGACCCTGGGGAAGATACGGGCTCGGCGGGAAAAGTTCGAGGGACCATTGGAGAATACGCGCAATATCTTTTTGGAAAATTAAGGAAAAATTAAACCAAAAAACCACCCTGAGGGTGGTTTTTTGATGCT
>DAOKZJ010000015.1:0-16906 GCA_035325685.1 Candidatus Moraniibacteriota bacterium
AATGGCTTAGTGCGCTAAAGGCGTTAATGCCGACCTTCAGCTTCTTTGAGCCGGCAGGGTTCTTTTTGAGGATGATGCCGGAAGACGGCGTTTTTTTCAAAGAGCTCATCAGTAAATCCTCCTTTCGTCACAACGTTACTCATATCTGAAGTTTTTGCCTTCTTTCCTTATTGTAATGTATAAAAAAAAGGAAGGCAAAAATTTGGGTGGAGGAAATTTGTACACCTTATTATTAGTCATTGACGCAAATTTCTGCAATCAGATATGAGTTGTTAAACGATGTTTTGTTCAAAAATATATTCCTTATTAAAAGAGCCCTTTTGAAATTTTTTTGCGTTGGCTTGACAGGATGGGCGTTTTCTGCTATACTACTTTGAACGCTAATTTTGGCGTCAAATAGCACATAAAAAGGAGGAATAAACATGCAGGAACTAGGAACAGGTATTCTGAATTGGAACGGAGCCGAGCGCAGATCTGATCGCTACGGAAGTGTCATGCTGTACGTTTCTCTCGAAAACGAGGAGCCGATACACCTTGTTCAGGTGAAGGCTGGCAAGCGCGGTCGCCTCATCGCTATCGTGAAAGAAACCAGACAGTCACGGCATATCGGCGACCTCTTCCACGGCGTGTTCCCGAAGACCCCAAAGGTGGGTCAGAAGATCACGCTCGGCGAAGGTACGCTGTTCTTTGAGGGCAATGTGGTTGGCCTTCAGCCGGATGATGGACGCGACACACAATGGCTCGATATGCGTGCGCTCTATAATGCACACGAGCAGACCGTCGCCCTGTGTTTCGAGGAGTTTCCGGCCAACTAATAAGCGAGAACAGCGCTTTCTCGTCATGCAACGCGTCATGTCTTCGGACCTCTGGCGCGTTTTCCTTTTCCAAAAAAATTTCAAAAGGGCTCAAATATAAAATAAAAAAATATTTTTGAACAAAATTTCGTCACAACGTTTAAGAATATCTGAAGTTCATTGTAGCGTAGCGGAAATGAATTTGGGTTGAGAAAATTTTTCTTTCATCTAAAAATATAAAAGTGAAAAATTTTTGAGCCAGATATTCTTTGTTAGCTGATGTAATTGCAATTTTATATTCCTTAATGAATTTATCATTCGGAGCATTTTTATTTTCAATTTTTTATTGTTTTTCAATTTTAAAACTATCTATAATTCCTTGGGTTTCCTTGAGTCTTTCTCTATGTTCATCGTTAAAAAAGTATCCTGCAGCATAACCACTCAGATAACCGTAATAATATTTATCAGATCTTCCTATCTCACCACCCATGAAACAATCAGGTTCTTGACATTTTGATATGGCTGAAATTGGAGTAACCATAATTATGAATCCATCTTCATAACTAATACCACCTTCGTAATCATCCCTATCGTCTCTAACTGGAACCTTAAAATACAAATTTTTTATCGATTCATTTTCCGATAATTTAGTATCAGTTTCTTCAACTTTAAATCCTTTCCATGTTGCGGGCATTGTTAATTCAAAATTATACTGAGAATTTTCATATTTCTGACTCGTCCCTTTTATTTTTTTAAATAAATATAATCCACCAAAAATAAGAGCTATCAGCAAAATAGATGCGACTACAATCTTACTAGCAATTTTCTTATTCATAATATTTTGTGTTTTGAATTATCAAAAATAAAAATGTCCCGAATGATTATAAAAATGTTAAGATAAAAATTTCAATTATTTCAGCTAACGTGCGCGGATATGCGATGTTCCCGCTTCGCGGGAACTTGGGCGATTCGCCGCATATCCCGAGTTGTGCGATGCTTCAGGTCGCTTCCTTGGTTTCGAAGGCTTTCTTTGTTTCAGCGCCCGAATCGCAGAGCCGCGCACGTTGTGACAAGAGAAATTTCAGGGAGCGAAAGCGACATGAAATTTCGTCACAACTCGTTTATATGCGAAAATATTTCGCGAAATATGCTTAAATCTGCATACTTTACGAATTTTTTATTCTCCGTATTTCTCCCTCTTGCCCAGATATATCTGGTCTTCGATCAGTTTGCGGTTGGTCTTGATCATGTCGGCGATCAGCGCGAACACCAGAAATTGCAGGCCTACCAAGAAGAGGCTGACGGCTAGCAGCAGATGGTTGCGGTAAGGCGAGATCTTGAACTCGCCAAAGTAATGGAACAGGAAATAGCCAAAAAATCCAAGGGCGACGAGGATGAGCAGCAGTCCCGGGATGCCGAAGAATTTCATCGGACGCACGTCGCGCACCGCCTTAAGGATGATCTTGGCGCTGTTTTTGACATATTTCCAGATGCTTTTGACCACGCGAGATTTTCTTTCGGCAAAATAAGTGACCTCTACCGGCACCCATTTGATTTTGAGGTTCTTGCCGAGGGCGTCGATGATCACTTCTTGGGTATAAGTGAAAGCGCCGGGCAAGTTGAGGCGCAGCAGCGTTTCCTTGGAATAAGCGCGGAAACCGCAGGTCAAATCTTTGATTGGATAATTCATGAACCATCCGATCAGCCAAGCCGCCAGGCGGTTGAGATAGTATTTGGCCGCCGGCATATTCTTGGCCTTATGTTCTCCGAAGCGGTCGGCGCTTACCATGTCCGCCTTACCCGAAAGGATGGGGGAGAATAGCTTGGGAATATCATTGGGGTCGAACTGCCCGTCTGCATCTATGTTGACCATGACATCCGCGCCATTGGCCAGTGCGTTTTCCACGGCGGTGCGGAAAGCCACTCCGATTCCGCGGTTGACTTTGTGCGAGTATACGAAATCCGCTCCGGCCTCTTTGGCTATCTGGGCCGTGCGGTCATGGGAGCCGTCATCAATCACCTGCACCAATACCTCGGCCACGCCCTCGAATGAACGGGGGATGCGCTTGATGGTCTGTCCTAATTTTTCTTCTTCGTTAAAGGCCGGGAGGTTTACGATAAGTCTCATTTCGTTCTTTTAATTATTAGCTTCGGGTCCATGCAATTAAAATCACATTTGGCGTTTTGAGTTCCTTGGCGCACCACCTCTTTGGCGCACGCGTCCAGTCTGGCTTGGCATTCTTCCTTGCTCTCGGTGAAATAATTGACATTCAGCTCGTAGCCGAAACGCGGCAGCAGAAAATAGGCGATAGTCACCAGGCCCACGAGAGAGATGATTAGTTTGATGAGGTGAAACATATCTTCAGAAGATGCAATAAACCAAGATACAAGCACCAAGTAAAATTCAATAATCTATCCGCATTTAATTTTTGGTTATCCGGAGATTGAGATTTTGATCTTGTTTGTTTCTTGCTTCTTGTTTGCTTTATTTAGCGTCCGATTCCTTTATACAGTATACCACGCTTTTCCACTTCGGCTCTGTCCAGGCAGTTGAGGCCGTCCACGATCACCTTGATGCCGTGCTTTCGGGCCGTATCCAGATCAAGAGTGCGGAACTGCTTGTGTCCCGTGGCGACAACGATGGCCGCGCTGCCGCTGAGCGCCTCGTCAAGCGTCCGGGCAGCGCTTTTTTCCAAAAGATATGGATCGAACGTGATTACTTCGCAGCCATGGCGCCCAAGATGCTTGATGATCTTGAGCGCAGGTGATTCCCTTAGGTCGGCTACGTTGTCCTTATAGGAAAGACCGAGAAGCGCCACGCGTGTGCCGTTCATGGGAAGCTTTACTTTGTTGAGCGTGTCTTGCAAGAGCTCCACGGTGTATTCCGGCATGGAATTATTTACTTTGCGGGCTATTTTCAAAAATTCATGGTCGAATCCCGAAGTTTTGGCGCGTTCGATCAGGTAATAAGGGTCCACCGGGATGCAATGCCCACCCACTCCGCGGCTGGGGAAGTGGGGCATGAAAGCGAACGGCTTGGTGGATGCGCCGCGGATCACGTCCACGATATCGATCCCGAGCTTGTCGAAAGACTTGGCCAGTTCGTTAACAAAGGCGATATTTACGTCGCGGAAAGAATTTTCCACGATCTTCACCGCTTCGGCTTCGCGGATGCTTTTCATGCGCATAATAGGGGCGTCGATGACGCTTTCGTAAAAGAGAGCCGCTTCTTCCAAGCCCCGGGAGGTAAAAGAGCCGATAACGCGGGGGATATTGGTGACGTTCCACTTGGGATCGCCGGGGTTGATGCGCTCAGGGCAGTGTGCCAGTTCGTAGTCTTGGCCCACGGCCAAGCCGGCTTCTTTGAATAAAGGTTCCACTATCTCTTCGCAGACGCCCGGATTGATGGTGGATTCCACCACTACCAGTTGTCCCTTTTTAAGGTTGGCAATGACGGTTTTGGTTGCTTCTTTGACGGGACCCAAATCGGGATAGAAATTTTCATCCACCGGAGTGGGTACGCAAATGATGGAAATGTCGCATTCCTTGAGAACAGCTGGGTTGGAAGTGGCTTGTAGTTTTACCTTGCCCAGGTTTTCCGTCAGAAATTCCTCATCGATCGGACTTTTTCCGGAATTGATCACGTCGATCTTTGCCTGATCGCTGTCCAAGCCGTAAACGACATGTCCTTTGAGGGCGCACTGCACGGCCAAAGGAAGCCCCACATAACCCAGTCCAATCACGCAAACAGTTTTTGCTTCCGGTCCTTTAGATTGCATACAGAAAATGTTCACTAAGAATTTAGGCAAACGCCTTTTGTATGGTAAAGCAAAACGCGGCAACATACAAGTTGCTGCGGTATTTTTTGCCATTGACATAGAATAAATATTGTGCTACGGTATATTGTTTCAACGGGTGCGGTTGGCAGCTCATCTAAAATGTTCCGAGAATGCTCGGAAAGAGGAGGGGTTATGAAAGTGCTTTCTTTTTTTATGTTGATCTCTTCCCTTGTTTTATTGCTTACGGGGGCTGGCCTGTTTATCGCCGCCATCGGCAATCTTGAGTCTCTGGGCCATTTGGGCCACTGGGGGCAAAAGGCGATGCTGGTGGGCCTTTTTCTGCTGGCGGTCGGAATATTCACTTTTTTCTTTGCTGAAGGTAGGGGGCGGGAAGGGGAAAAAGGAGCCAGGTAACTGACTGGAGGTCTCTACGGGGGGAGTCGGAAACTCGACACCCTTTTTCTTTTTTGTCGACGCTTGGGGTTTGGGCCAAGGAATGGTATCATATGCGCATATGGAAAAAACAAACGCAAAGCCTTTGCGCATAGGCATTAACGCTTCTTTTTTGCGCAAGCCCAATACGGGGATAGGACAGGTCTCGCTCAATTTTCTCAAAAAATTGAGCGAAGTTGAAAGTGGAAAGCTGAAAGTGGAAAAGGAGTGCGAGTTTGTCCTGTATCTTGAGGAAGATGTGAAACTGGATTTATTGCCAAACTTTAAAAAGGAAGTGTTTTTGCCGCTCTGGAAGAGGGACGATCTGATCCGTAAGGTCTGGTGGGAGATGTTTTCTTTGCCGCGCCGTGCCCAAAAAGACGGCTGCGACGTATTGCTCAGCCTTTACCAATGTCCGACCGTTTCGCCTGCGCAGATGCCGCACATCATGGTCGCACATGACATTATCCCTAAGCTTTTTCCCGATTATCTCAATAATTGGCGCAAGAAACTGTATTGGGTTTTGACCGAGCGCGCGCTCAAAAAAGCGTCGCGCCTGGTGGCTGTGTCGCATCGCAGCGAAAAAGATCTCGTTCGGACCTTGGCCGTGGATAGCGCCAAAGTAGCCGTTTGTTACGTGGCTGCTGACGAGATTTTTGGCAAAGAGGTTTCCAAGGAAGAAAAAGAGCAGGTGCTTGCCAAGTACGGGTTGAAACAAGGATATATTTATCACGGCGGCGGTTTGGAGGTGCGCAAAAATGCCGAAGGCGTGCTGCGCGCATACAAGATATTGCTGGGGGATAAAGGAAAGCTTTTGGAAGTGCCGCAATTGGTTGTTTCGGGAAAACTTATGCCGGAGCTTGCGCCGCTGATCACGGATGTGCAAGAGCTCGCCCAGGGATTGGGAATTGCGCATAAGGTCAAATTTTTGGGATTTGTGCCGCAAGAAGATTTGCCCGCCCTTTACCGCGCGGCCGGGGTGTTTGTTTACCCGAGTCGCTACGAAGGATTCGGCTTGCCAACATTGGAAGCCATGCACCAGGGAACTCCGGTCATAACCGCCAAAACATCTTCTCTGCCGGAAGTGGGTAGTGATGCTGTTTTGTATGTGGATCCGGAAGATATGGATGAATTGGCCAAAGTGATGCGGAAAGTGTTGAGTGATAACCAGTTGGCGCAAACGCTTTCCCTCCGGGGAAGCCAGCGGGCTGCAAAATTTACTTGGGACAGGTTCGTTTCCAAAATAATGGCCATAATAAGCGACGAAACGGCCAAAAATAAAGCCGTCCGGAGCTTTTAAGCTGCGGACGACCACTCTTTTATATGATATCATATTTGAAAGAATTTGTCAAATGGTACGAGAAGCGGGCAATCCAATTCAATTTGCTTTTTTTGAGCGTGCTGCTTTCGATTTTTTCTATCTGGTTGACCAATGCCGGAGTTTTGCCTTTCTTCTCGCTTGGCGATTTTGTCTTTTTTTCCTTTTTTGTGTTTCTGTTTGCTTTATATCGTCCCGGCTGGGCGTTTCTTTTGCTGATCGGACTTTTGCCGTTGGAAATAGTAAGCCTTTCTCCGGCCGCAGTGGGGATCTCGGTGCGCCCTTATCAGCTTTTGGGCGCGCTTGTCTTATTTGCACTCTTGGTCAGGAAGGCAATGGGGCGCGGTGCGGTGGAGTTGCCGCATTTGGGCAAAGCTGATCTGCTGGTGGCATTATTTGTGGCGGGGGGGTTCGTTGGTTCCTTCGCTGCTCCGGCGATCTGGCCATCCTTCAAGCAGGCGCTGGTGGCTGCTTCTTTTGCCGCTTTGTATTTTTTGGCGCGCATCTTTGTTTCTTCGCGGCAGGACCTTGTAAAGGTGGCTCCTTTCTTTTTTGGCGGTGCGGCTGTTGCAGCTCTTTATGCCGTTTGGCAAAATTGGCGATTCAAGTGGGATCTTAATGCGTTTGAGGTAATGGCTGGCCGTCCCAACGCCGCTTTTGCGGAACCGGATTGGCTGGGGGTTTTCTTGGTCTTTGCTTTGGCGATGCTTTTTGCGGCGGACTTTTTTCTTTCGCGCAGCAAAGGGAAACGCCAGTCGCTTCGCTTCGTCTTGGCTGTGCTCTTGGTGGTTGCGCTTGTTTTGACAGTGGCACGCAGCGCCTGGCTGGGGGCGGCTGTCGTCGCGCTTGGATATTTGAAAATAGTTCTTTGGGGAGAAAGGTTTCGCGGCGGATCCTGGGATGTGAGAGGATTCTTCAAAAAAACCGGCTTGCTGGCGGCAGCGCTGCTGGCAGCAATTTTGCTTGTAAAGCTTTTTAACCTTTCCTCTTTCGAATTGGCCAGCCGCGCGGCATCCACCGCTGGTCTGCAAAAGATAACCGTGGCTTGCAAGGGGTATGCGGATGCGAAGCTTCCCGAACGCATTGAGGATGTGGAAAGATTGTCGCAGTACGGTTGTCAGCATATCAACCTGGAAGAGATAGCGGACTTTGAAAGCAGGGGATTTGTCATAAGCGAGATTTACCGTCCGGATCCCAATGTGGGCATCCGGGCCAAAATATACGCGGCTGCTTGGCAGCAAATAAAAGCGCATGTCGTCTTCGGCATGGGGTGGGGGAGCATAGGTGCCGTCTTGGGTAGCGATGAGCGCGGCGCGGCACTCAACGCTTCCAATATCTTTTTGGAAACCTGGCTTGGCGCGGGGCTGTCAGGCGTTTTGGCGCTAACGTCCTTGTTCGCACTGCTGATTTTTTACGGAGCGAAAGCGTATTTTTGCGGTCGCGATGCGGAGGCGGCTTTTCTGCTGCTCGGTGTTTTTGCGCTTATCGTTCCCAATCTGTTCAATTCCGGCATCTTCTTGGGTTTTGTGTGGCTATACTTGGGTGCGGCGGCGGGAATGGGACAGATGAAAGGGTGAAGTAAAAAAGTCACAAGGTACAAGGGAAAAAGATACGGAACATGGCACAAGAAATGAAAAAAGATGCGTGAAAAAATTTTCTTTTATGCCGCGGCACTTTTTCTGGCAAGCATTCCTTGGCAGACGCGTTTTATTTTTCGCCAAGGAGAAGTCGGCGGATATGCGAGCGAATATTCGACACTTAGCCTGTATGCGGCGGATATTTTCGCAATATTTTGGGCGGCAGCTTTTTTTTATACGTATGCGCGAGGATGCAAAAAGCCAAAAAGCAAAGAAGAAAAAACAAAAAATAGCTGGCTGGGGGCGGCACTGTTTTTTGGGGGGACCCTTTTTTCCGTATTTTGGGCGACCGACCGCTTGCTGGCGCTGCAGCATTCCTATTGGGTTTTGTTGGCGTTGGCGGCGGCTTGGATTTTGGGAAAAACGCCCTGCCGAAAGAAACTCCTTTTTGTCTTTTTGGGAAGTCTTTTGCTCAGCGCTTGGCTGGGTATCTGGCAGTTTGTTTGTCAGAAAACATTTGCCAATAAATGGCTGGGACTTGCCGCACACGATCCCTTGCTGGGCGGCAGTTCGGTCGTGGAATTGTTTTTTGCAGACGGAAGCATCACGAGGTTCCTGCGGGCATATGGGAGCTTCGATCATCCCAATATCTTTGGCGCATATATGGCGGTGGGTGTTTTGCTTTCGCTTTTTCTCTGGTTGGAAAGCAAAGGGAGAAAGGAAAAGGTTTTTTTGGGGGTTAGTATTTTGAGCATGACTGCCGGAATTTTTATGAGCTTAAGTCGCAGTTCCTGGGCCGGGTTTTCTTTGGGGATGCTTTTTTTTGCAGCAGGGAAATTAGATGGCAAATTATCCAGCAAGAAAGATTTTTTTGCGGCAGCCGGCCAAATTTCAGCTCCTTTGATTTTGGCTTTGGGCATGTTCACGCTCCTTGGGGTTCTTTATCCGGCGCAAGTTTTTACGCGTTCGGCGGCCACGGGGAGATTGGAAGAAAAATCTTTAAGCGAGCGCGCTCTTTATGTGGCGCAGGGAGAAGAATTGGCAGCGGAAAATTTTCCCTGGGGGACGGGGGCGGGAAACTACACCACAGCCCTGCAGAAGAAATATCCCGCTTTTGCGTCTTGGCAAATACAACCGGTGCATAACGTGCCGATTCTTGTTTGGGCGGAATTGGGCGTGCCGGGCCTTCTTTTGTTGATAGCGTTGGTTCTTTCTTTGCTTAAAGTGGCGCTACCAGGCAAAATGCCGTCCTTGACGCTTTTGGCTGTTCTTATTCCCGTTTTTTTCCTAGATCATTGGCTTTGGAGCTTGCATTCGGGCCTTATCCTGTTAGGCTTAATCGGAGGACTGTTGCCTTATAACTGGAAAAAGGTTGACTTGTCCGTTAACGCGCGAACTTGCTAATTGCGTAATATCTAACCATATGAAAATAGGCATCGACATAAGACTAATCGGCAAAAAGCGCACCGGGGACGAGGCGGTGTTTGCCAATTTGACTCGCGCCTTGGCTAGTATTGATCGTAGCAATGAGTATTTTCTTTTTACGGATCTGTCTTTTCGCGAAGATATTCGCAACATCGTCGCAAATTTAGGCTTGGAGGGAAAGGACAATTTCCGCATAGTTCCTGTCGCTTCGGCCAATCGGTATGTTTGGAATTTTTTCCAAATCAGGCGCGCGCTCAAAAAGCATCCGGTGGATGTTTATCTCACGCAATATATCACCCCCTTTTTTATCCCTCGCCGCATAAAGATAGCAACCATCGTGCATGACATTTCCTTTACCGCTTTTCCGCAGCTTATTAAATTTTCGGATCGCTTCTTTTTGGCTTTACTTATGCGCCTTTCGCTGCGTCGCGCCGATCTGGTCGTGGCGGTTTCGGAATTTACTCGCCGCGAAATAATCCGTCATTACGCTCTTGTCGCAAAAAAGATAGCTGTCGTGCCCAACGCGGTGGGCGAGGATGTTTTGGGGCGCAAGGTGGAAAAAGGGGAAGTGTTGGCGGTTAAGCAGCGCTACGGCATAGAAGGGGACTATATTTTATACTTAGGGACGTTGCAGCCGCGTAAGAATATCGCGTTTCTCATCGAGGCTTTTGCCAAATTGAAAAAGAAGATGCCCGATGCCAAGCTGGTAATTGCGGGCGGCAGAAGTGCGCATAACGTGGATAAGGAGATAGACGAGGTGGCGCGCAAACTTTCTTTGGAGAAAAGCGTAATATTCACCGGCTATGTGGAGGAGACCGAAAAGGCACCCCTTTTGGCAGGGGCAAGGGTGTTTGCTTTTCCGTCGCTTTATGAAGGGTTCGGGATACCGATACTGGAAGCTTTCGCGGCCGGTGTGCCGGTGGTGGCCAGTGATATCGAAGTTTTGCGCGAAGTGGGAGCGGATGCGGCCCTTTATGCGGATCCGCGCAGTCTTGATGGATTTGCCGATTCGTTGTATGCTGCATACGTTGACGTCGAAATGCGAAAAAGGCTTACCGAGGCTGGAAAGGCTAGGGTCAGCTTTTTTTCTTGGGAAAAATCCGCGCGCAGAGCCCGCTCTTTGTTCGAGGGGCTGGCGGAGTGATTGTTCAAAGATCAGCAAAAAGAAGTAATAAATTCCAAATATCATATGTTTGATTACAAAAAACAAAATGCGGCGCTAGGAAAAGTTAAAACTCCGCTTACCAAGCGCAAATGGTTTTGGCCGGCAGCGGTTTTTTTGGCTTTGCTTGTGATTGTCGCAGGAGTGTTTGCTTGGCGCGCGAGTTCTTTGGTGGGCAATATCTCCTCGGACGGCAATATTTTCGGCAGTTTTGTGCGCATGATTCCGGGAGTGGAAGACAGATTAAAAGGAGAGGAAGAAGGACGCATCAATGTGCTTTTGTTGGGGATGCGCGGGGAAAATGTGGCTGGCGGCGGAACGTTGGCGGATACCATTATGGTGGCCAGTATCAGACCGGCTGAGAACAAAGTCACTCTTTTTTCGGTGCCGCGAGACTTTTATGTGCCCAACCCGGCCACCGGAGGCAGAACCAAGATAAACGCGGTTTATGCTTACGGGCAAGAGAATGGCAAAAATGAGGGGATGGCCAATATGAAAAAAGTTGTCGGCGAGATTGTGGGAAGTGAAATCCATTACGGCGTTTCCATAGATTTCAAGGGATTTACGGATTTGATAAATGCCCTGGGCGGCGTGGAGATCACTTTGGACAGCCCTTTTGAAGAGCCTTTGCAGTTCAGGGAGGCGCAAGTGTGCGATTCCTATACCTTTACCGTGCCGGCGATCGATCCTAAGACCAAGTTGCAAATGACCGAAAAGAAATATCACACGAGAAACGACGGATCGCGTTATTTGGCCAAAGAATACAAGCTTTGCTATAACCAAAACAACGAGTGCGGCGGAGATTTCAAGCTGCCGGCCGGAACCCAGACGCTTGCGGGAGACAAGGCTCTTTGCTATGTGCGGTCGCGCAAGACGACCAGCGACTTTGACCGGGCGCGTCGTCAGCAGCAAGTAATTGAAGGCATTAAAAACAAAGCTTTGGCCGTGGGAACGCTGACTGACTTTGAAAAGGTTAACGGGATGTTGGAAAGTTTGGGTAACAACGTGAAGACGGACATGCAGCTTTGGGAAATGAAGCGCTTTTACGAATTGCAACAAAAGATGCAATCGCCGCAAATATCCCAATTCGTTTTGGAAAATTCGGAAAAGGGCTTGCTTTATGCTCCGCAAAGCACACCGGAAACCGGTTATATCCTTTCGCCGATCGGCGACAATTATGACCGCATCCGCGCCAAGTTTGCCGAGCTTACGGCTCCGCAAATCCAACCTTCACCCCAACAGTGAATCCATAGTTGCCCGAGATGAAGCTGATGTTTTGGGAATAAAAAACCTCCTCGATAATAAGACAATCCCAGATGCCCAAATCTGAACTTTCGATTATTGTTACCAGTTATCGCAACCCGCAGCTTCTGAGGCTTTGCTTGGATTCGGTCATCGAGAATGCCGAAGGGTTGGAATATGAGCTCATTGTTTGTGACAGTGCCACCGAGGAGGAGACGGAAATGATGATGCGCGAGGATTACCCCGGGGTGAAGTTTGTCGCCCATAAGGAAAACGTGGGGTTCCAAGCGCTTTTGCGGGCCGGAATAGAAAAAAGCAGCGCGCCTTATTTGCTGCTACTCAACGGAGACATAATCGTAACGAAAGGATCCATTCAGGGACTTTTGTCTTTCGCCAAAAGCGACCAGATGATTGGCATGGTCGGTCCCAGGCTGTTGAATTTTGACGGCAGCACTCAGGATTCTTGTTTCAGGTTTTACAAGCCCCTGACCATTGTTTATCGACGTACCTTTTTGGGCAAAATGCCTTTCGCCCGCAAGCATCTGGATTGGTTCTTGCTGCGCGACTATGACCGCCAGGAGCCGCGGGGAGTGGATTGGCTGATGGGTAGCGCTCTTTTGGTGCGTCGCAGCGCCTTGGAAAGAGTGGGTCTTATGGATAAGCGTTTTTTTATGTATATGGAGGATGTGGATTGGTGTCGGAGGTTCTGGGAGAACGGATTGCAGGTGATATATTATCCGGGCGTAGCCATGCATCATTATCACGGAAAGGTCAGCGACAAGGGGAGTGTTTTCAAATCTCTGCTTACCAGTAAACTGACCTGGGTGCATATCGTGAGCGCGCTCAAGTATTTTGCTAAATACCTGGGAAAACCAAATCCGCACAAGGATTAGGAGAAGGGAGAATATTTTTTAAATCAGCAAATTTTTTATGTCCGAGAATATGGAAAATGAAAATAGCGCGCCACGACCTATATTTGAAAATTCTTTGGCTCGCAAGGTTTTTGGTTTCTTTGCGGCTTTGGCGATGATTGCGGCGGTTTTTTGGTCTGGATACGAGCGCGGAGTGCAAAATGCTTCCGTTGGAGGGGGAACCGTCCCTCTTTCTGAAAGCGTTGTAACCGGCAAGAGCGATACGGTCGTCAAAGTTGACTTTGCGCTTTTTTGGCGGGTTTGGGATTTGTTGAAACAAAAATACGTGGATACCGATTCTTTGGATGCCAAAAAGTTGATGTATGGGGCAATCAAAGGCATGTTAGCGGCCACGGGTGATCCGTATACGACTTTTTTGGATCCGGAAGAAACGCAGGAGTTTGGTGAGGATATTAGCGGCAGCTTTGAAGGAATAGGTGCGGAACTCGGCATCAAGCAAGGCATACTGACTGTTATAGCCCCACTTAGCGGCACTCCTGCGGAAAAGGCCGGGTTGCGTGCTGCCGACAAGATAATTCGCATCGACGGCAAAATAACTGCCGATATGGGGATAGACGACGCGGTCAAGCTGATTCGCGGCAAAAAGGGAACTACGGTAACGCTTACTATTTTGCGAGGCGGTGAGAATGAAGCACGGGACATTACGGTGGAACGGGGGGTTATTAATGTAAAGAGCGTGCAGCTTTCCTTTACGGATGACAACATAGCCAATCTTAAAGTTACTCGTTTTGGAGACGATACTTCACGTGAGTTTGCCCAAGCCATTCGCTCCCTCAAAAGCCGCAACGCAAAAGGAATCATCTTGGATTTGCGCAACAATCCGGGAGGTTACTTGGATAGCGCCGTGGATATGGCGGGCAGAATGCTTCCGCAAGGCAAGGTTGTAGTTATGGAAGAAAGTCGCGGTGGCGAAAGGGAGGAGCTTCAGGCAAGTGGCGCAGATATGGCCAGCTCCATCGAAACGGTGGTGTTGATTAACGAGGGAAGTGCCAGCGCTTCGGAAATATTGGCCGGGGCTCTCAAGGAAAATCGTGGCAACGTCACCTTGGTTGGCAAAAAATCTTTTGGCAAAGGCTCGGTTCAGGAATTGGTAGAACTTCCTCAAGGCACCGCGGCCAAATTTACGGTGGCGCGCTGGCTTACGCCCAATGGTAACCAGATAAATGAGCAAGGCATCAATCCGGATATAGAAATTTCTCTTTCTAACGAAGATTACGAAAATGACCGTGATCCGCAGCTGGACAAAGCATTGGAGGTGCTGCGCGAAAAAAGCGTCAACTAGAAAAACTTATCTAAAAAATCCGCCCTTTGGGGGCGGATTTTTTAAGAGTTCAAGAAAAGAAAAAAGCAAGTTTTCAGCGGCCGTTGCCCATTCCGGGCAGGGCTCCTTTGAGCACGTAAGCGGAAAGCATACGCATGTCATAAAGCTGTACGGCTGCTTGAAATTCAAATAATTCGTTTTCCGCAAGCACAACAACCGCTTTATCCGAAGGTATTTCGCCCCGTCGCAATTCCAACTCTTCCAGGGGTATGTTGTGTGCTCCTTCCAGGTGTCCTGCGGCAAAAGATTCAGACGGCCTTATATCCAAAAGAAAGAGGGAGGAGGGGTTTTCTGTAAGAGCAGAGCGGAGTTCTTCGGCGGTAAGATAATGAACCTTAGCTTGGTCGGAAAAGGAGGTCGGATCGCCGTAAGTAATCAGTGGCAATTGGTTATTTTTCCAAGCCATCAAGCCGCCAGCTAACTCAACCGTACTTTTTGGCGAATCGTCCTTGGTCAATTGGGCGTACGCTTGAGTTAACAGCTCATCATTGCCGTTGTTGGCCACGAGCACCAAGTGGTTAGCGCCGCGCACCTTGTCGCTAGTCAGTAATTCTTCCGGAGAGATGCGTACGGAATCCAGGATATGTTCGGTATAATATTCTTCCGCACTGCGCAAATCTATTACAAGCGGAACAGGGGAAGAAAGCATTTGTTTTTGCAATTCTTGGGGGGATATTTTGGGTGAGCTATTTTTTTTGGGTGAGCTCGAGGAATCGGGGGCGTTTTCTTTTTCCAGGGAGCTTTTTTTGACGGCCGGAAGAGCGAAGGTGGAGATGATGACCGCGGCAATCATTACTGTTCCGGCCAAAAACGCCGCTTTTTCACCCTTGCTTAAAGATTCATTTTTGTTTTGCATATTTTTTTGGGTTCGTATCTTAAAAAGTACGAGCCTTTTTTATGAAAGGATGCTGCCCACAAAATTTTTGTAGCCATTCACGAAATCTTTGGCGGATGCCGGCTTTTTGCCCTCCAACTGGATTGTTTCCAAAATTATCGCACCTTCCATGGTTTGTACGGCTATCTTGTCTGCGAGTTCAAACACCTCTCCTATCTCATGAGAAGATAAGGGATCTTTTTTTTGCAAGGATATTTCCAACAGCTTTACTCTCAAAAGGTCACCATCTGCTTTCCAGAAAGAGAAAATTCCCGGCCAAGGGGTGAGTGCGCGGTAGCGATTGTAAATGCTTTCGGCGCCATGGTTCCAAAAGACATGGCCGTCTTCGCGGTCGATCAGTTGGCAAAGAGTGGCTTTTTGGGAATCTTGCTCTGTTGGTTCTATTTGGCGATTTATCCAGTGCGGCAGTGTTTGTGCAAGAAGGTTTGCGCCCAGGTTGGCCAGTTTGGGAAAAAGTGTACCGCTGGAATCTTCTGGTTCAATAGCTATTTTTTCTTGGGAAAGAATTGCACCCGTATCTATTCCTTCATCCATGAGCATGATGGTAATGCCCGTTTCTGTCTTCCCTTGGAGCAGGGCATTTTGAATAGGGGATGGACCGCGCAGTTCAGGCAAAAGAGAGGCATGTACGTTTAAACAGCCAAATCCCGGCATTTCTAAAACTTCTTTGGGCAGTATTTTGCCATAAGAAGCGACGATAATCAAATCGGGCTTTAAGGAGGAAAGCTCGGCGACCGTCTCCTTGTCAAAACGTTTGGGTTGAAAGATAGGCAAGGAGTTTTTTTGAGCGGTTTCTTTTACTATTCCCGGTTTTACCACTTGCTCGCGGCCAATTTTTTTGTCCGGCTTGGTATATACGCCCACCAGGGTGTATTTTTCGGCGAGCAGTTTTTCCAATATTTCGTTGGCAAAAACGGAAGTGCCCATAAAAACGGTTCTGAGGGCTATTGGTTGGGAAGTTTTTTTCATTTCTTGAACAAATGGTTTAGGCTGCGTTCCTGCGCGTTTTCTTGCGGCGGTCCAAGATCAGTATCCCGTCAAGGTGATCTATCTCGTGCTGCAAGGCGCGCGCGAGTAATCCGCGCGCTTTTATTTTAGCGCTTTTTCCTTCTTTGTCCAAGTAGCGCACCTGCACCTCGCTGTGGCGGGAAACAGGGAAGTATTCGCCGGGAATACTAAGACATCCCTCCTCTTCCGTTTCGATGGTTTTGGAAGAAGCGGTGATGCGCGGATTGATCAATATGTAAAGGCGGCCTCCTTCTTCGATGACGCAAAGTCGCAAAGAGTGACCAACTTGGGGCGCGGCAAGACCCACGCCTTTGGCGGCGCGCATAGTGTCGACCATTTCGTCGATCAGTTTATGCAGCTTGGGATCGAACGGGTCTTTGACAGGAGCTGCTTTCTTGCGCAGCACCTCATCACCGTTTTTTCTTATATCTAAAGACATTCCACTCTAATAAATTACGAATAGCGTATGAATTCGGTATTTTTCATATTGGCATATTTTCAAGAATAAATCAAGTTATTGGCGTAAATGCAATAATAAATATAGTTTAAAAATTAAAACGGTAAGTCGTTTTTGGTTGATTTTTTCGCCGCTTTTTCACCATCTGGCTTTTTGCCGACGATCTTGAAAAAATAGCGCCATTTTTCGCCGCTTTGGCAGAGTTCCTTGGTGTCATTGAGGGCCTTTTCTACGATGGGCTTGGAAAATTTTTTGCACACCTGAAAAGTTGAATTGCGTTTTTCTTTGGGAACTTTCAGGTCCTGGATGATGCGCAAAGCCAAATCTTGCCACTCATAAGCGGGGGCCTTCTTTTTGGGGGCTCTTTTTTTCATCAATTCGCCAAAAGATCGGAAGTTTGTCTTTTCCATAAGAACAGTTTAGCAACTTGTCGGTTTTTGGGCAATTTGAAAAAAGCGGGTTTGATAAAAAAGATTCAATCTGATAAGGAACGGAATTTGTGGGTGGGTAATAGGTATTTTGCGGATTTTTTGTGGGCTTGCTTGATTTGGCACGGTAACTTTG
>DAOKZJ010000016.1:0-15864 GCA_035325685.1 Candidatus Moraniibacteriota bacterium
GCGGATAAGGTGCTAAACTTGGAGGCAGGTTCTTGGACAACAAAAAATAAAGGCGGAGGTGGCACAAATGGCGCAAGAAACCATTCAAGTCAGGGTAAGAAACGTTTCTTCCAGTCCTCAGCATCCCATTTTTGCTGCTTACCTGGGAGAAAGGTTGATTTGCGGCTCTTCTTGTGATATCCGCGCGTTTGCCATTTCACTTGCCGGTGAGCTTGCCCGCATAGCACACAGCAGGGAAACAGAGTTTGCCTTAACGAGCGAGATCGAGCCCGGACAGAAATTCGACTATGCCGTCAAGAACTTGCTGTTCAAAAGCCCAAATCTTTATGAAATCAAGGTGCTGTGCGAAAAATTACCGCCTCCCGGAACGTTAAGCAGGAAATTTTATGACTGGTTTTTGGGGAAAAGCCGTCCCCGGAGATGAAAACGCATACCGAGCGCGGTACAAATTCAAGGGTCTTTTCGAAGGCCCTTTTTCTTTTGCCAAATTTTTAAGAGAAACCTTGTTGGCACGGATTTGCAGATCGGCTTGGAAAGGGTGGAATGGTTATGGAACAACCAGATGTTTTTGCGAAAATAAAGATGGCGGAGAAAAGGACGTCAGGTATTTTATTTTCGAAAAAGTATGATTTTAACAAAAAAAGGCTTTCCGGCCTTTTTTGTAGGAAAGCCCTATATTCCCAAGAGAAACAACAGACGCTTATGATCGGAAAATAACTCGCTTTCCAGCTTGTCCAGTTCGGCAAGCGTAAGGGAGTCGGTTTTTTCGGTGGCCAAGCGCTCTTTTAACTTAGCAAATCCCTCCCGATTTTTTTCCAGGCGCTTTAAAAATGCTGCTTGCTCCGGATTTTGAGGATCAAGTTTTCCGATATTTTCTTCCAAAAATTCGAGAGACTCTTGGATGTTATTGCTTTTGGCGCTCAAAATTTCCAAGCCCGGATCTTCTGTTTTGCGAATGCTTTTGGTCTTCAGTTCCGCCCTTTCCACCTTCTCTACGCCGTATCCGATAGCCAACCCCCCAAGTGCCGCGCCGGCGACCAACTTGGCTGCCGTGCGTTTAAAGGTGCTTTTCTTTTCGGGCGTCTGGCCATGCTTTTGGGCGGGACGTTCGGGATTAAAGTCGCGATGGAACATTCCTTCGGGCATATGTTTCGAGCTTAGTTTTTAGGAATTGATACCCTTATTTTAGCACGGCTAAAGCAGCGGGACAAAAGGAAACTCCCCCTCAAGGGGGAGTTTCCTTTTGCAAACTTTTTTATTTGTTGTTGCGGTATTCTTCCATTAAATCCGCAGCTTCTTTTCTTGATTTGGCCATCCCTATGGTTCCATCAGGGTAAGTGAAGCAAATTTCTCCCTGAGGGGCTTCTTTTGTTGCCTCTTCTTTTTCTTCCTCGGGTTTGGGCGGCATAAAAGGTTCTTTGAGCATTTTTTTGGGCCTCTTGGGCTTTAAATATTATTGATAAAATAAAAAACGGGCGTTGCCACCCGTTCGATGTTTCCATTATAGCACGTTCGCGCCATAAAATCAATACCCGTTATCCCAAAATGAAGCCGCTTCGAACCCGAAATATTTCCCTTGCCAGGTTTTTTTCTTCGACAGAGGCGTTTTTGTTCAACAAGGAAGCCTTGAGGGCATGGAAAGATTGCTCAAGAAGCACTTCCTTGGGATCGGGAAATATTTTGGATAGCATGAGGAGCGCATACTCGTCTGCCCCCTTTTCTGCCACCAACTTTTCCTCCGGAGACTGCTCCTTCTCCAGATACACCAAATTTTTCTTGTGATGCATTACATGCCCGATTTCGTGTGCTAATTCCGCATAAATAAGCCGCATGCCACGCCTGGTCCTAATTATTTTATAGGTGGCGTGATTGATGAAGATGCGGAAAAAGGTGCCGCGATGAGTTTGTCTTCCTTCTGTACGTGCCATAAAAGGCGCGTATTTTATGAAGCGCATTTCCACATTCTCAAGCTCTTCGATATCGATGAGCTTTTTGAGCATAAAGAGAATTTTGGTTTTTAAAACGGCATCGCCTACATAACAACACATGACAGCCTCCTTTCCAAAACAGGATTTTTAAGGGACTTAATAGGCTACACCAAAAAAGCATTTTTGTCAATATAAAAAAAGAGGGTTTTTTTTAGCCTCTTTTTATGAAGAGGAAAACGGGGGAAAAGTTATCCGCCGCTTGGTCTTGTCGAGCCATTCGAATTTGAGCCGGAGAGCGTCGGCAGGCAAGGCGTTTTCCACGTTTTCGGGCCACTCCACGATCGTCACGACATGAGGCTTTCCGGCAAAATCTCCAAATCCGAGAGCAAAAAGATCCATGGCATTTATCCGGTAGGCATCTATATGGTAAATGGCCGCCAGCGGACAACTTGCCTTGTCTTGTCGAAGGCGAGACAGGCTGACAGCTGGTAAAGAAGATTTGCCCGCTGTCTTGGGCGAGTTTGGGGGGGTAAGTTCATATTCTTTGAGTATCGCAAAAGTGGGGCTGGTGAAGGGCCCTCGAGCTCCAAGCGCCTCGAGCAGGGCTTGGGCGAAAGTGGTCTTGCCCGCACCCAAATCGCCGCTGAGGCATATGGTCTCACCGCCGCGCAAAGAGCGGGCGAATTCCTTGGCCAAGGCTTTCGTTTGCGCAGGAGAGTTCGTCAGTAGTTCTTTTTGCATAGCTAATTCAAGATATCTCAGAAAAGAAGATGGGTAAAGAAAAGCGGATCCGTTTTTTGGATCCGCTTCTGTTGGCGTACCAGTACGCGCTATCAGCGGTAGCGCTGGTAGTAAGGCGTGGGTTGGCGGGGGGTGATGCCGAGCGTTGAGGCAAAGCCCGCCCGGTAAACCGCCTCGCGCCTTGCCAGCTCCTTAAGGTAAGCGGCGTTTGCTTGTCCTTGCTTGTAATAGGGGTCGTCACGGTCTACTTCCACCGTCTGCTTGGTTCCGGTCAAAATCTGGGTGGCGGTAGCGAGGACACTGAAAGGCGATCCGAGCACCGTTTCGATCAGCCCCGGTGTGCGGGTTTCAATTATGTCGTAGCGTCCGTCCTGACGCACATAATTGCCTGCTCCGGTACAGCCGGCAGCGGTAACAGTTACCACGATAAGGACAAAAATCCTGAAAGTAACATTTTTCATTTTATCCCTCCTTTCCCTTAACTAAGGGATTTTGAGCCGAAATGGAATAAAGGTACTGGATATATAATTATACACCCCAATTCCATTCGTGTCAAGGAGAAGATATCAGCGAGAGTTTTTTCCGGCAATAAACCCCTGGCGGTATCCTTCGTTGAATCCCAGGCAATATTCGTCCGGACAGCTGCGGATAATTCCCCGCCAGGCAGTATTTTGGCCGTCTTCGTATCCCAGGGAAAAACCATCTTCCTTGCCTTGGGCGTATGTGGCCCAATTTGAGCGCATATCCGGCGGCGGAGCGTAATACCAACCTTGGTTTGGGAAGAATCCCAAATGAGGATAATAAGGAAAATAAGGCTGCGGATAAGCGCGGTAGGGCGGATAGTGGAAATACGGACCGCCGTGCCATATTCCGACGCCCCAGTGCCCCCCTCCGCCGATACCGAATCCCCACTGCAAATTTCCTCCTTGGACAGTTCCGGATAAGAAAAGTACGGAAAAAAGCAGCACCAGCACGCGGACGTTTTTCATGGCTTTCCTCCCTTTCGTGTTGTAGTTGTAAAAATACTTGTTTGAGGCGCTTAGCGGCGCAATTTTATTTGACAGTGCCGACGTGGCCTGCTAAGGTGTAATACTATTTTGCTTGTTTTTCCGTGCATGGCCAGAAGATTTGATTTGGACGCTTCCAGGGATGTTTAAGCCGACTTAATATGCTTGCCAAGATGGTTTCCGACAGCGCTTTCCAGTTCGACAACATTACTTCCAAGGCGCGCTCCATTCTTATACTATTGAGCGCTCAGTGCGATGCAGATGCGCTAAGTGCCGCCTATGCATTGGATATTTTTTTGCGTGGCCGCGGCGCCGAAACAACTATCGCCCTGGCTGGTGCAGACGAAGTGATGGCCAGGCTTTCTTTTTTGCCGAGAGCCAACCGCATCATAAACAGTATTTCTAGCGCGCGCGAATTCGTGCTGCTTTTCAATACGCGTCTTAATAATGTTACCAACGTGCGCACCGAGCGGGGGGATGGGGAATTGAGGATATTTATCACGCCCGAAAAAGGACTTATCGATCCGCGCGACTTCTCGTTTATTCCTGCCAAGTTTTCTTATGATTTGGCTATCGTATTGGGAAGTCCCGATAAAGAGTCGCTAGGCGTTCTTTATGAGCAGAGCCCGGATCTTTTTTACGAAGTTCCTTTGGTGAACATCGACAATCATGCGGCAAACGAATATTTTGGGCAATTGAATATCGTGGATCTGACGGCGTCTTCTCTTTGCGAGATTGTCGCCGGTCTCATGGCGAAGGTAGACGAAACCTCGATTGATGAGGGAGCGGCGCAATGTCTTTTGACCGGTATAGTGAGCGCCACGCATTCTTTCCAGCAACGTTCCACCACGCCCAAGGCGCTGGAAACGGCGGCCATGCTCATGGCGCGCGGCGCGAGTCATCAGGAAATAGTGCGCCATCTTTTTAAAACTCAGCCGCTCAAAGTACTCAAGCTTTGGGGGCGTATCATGGCGCGCTTGGTTTGGGAGGAGGATGCGCGGATAGTTTGGGCGCCTGTACTTATTGAAGATTTGGTGCAAAGTCGCGCCACGGCTACGGATATTTCGCTCATTTTGGAAAAAGTACGTGAGAATTACGCTTCGGCAGAAGTGTATATGGCTGTTTTTTCCGAAACGCCGGAAACGGCGGTCGCGTTTATTTTGTGTGCGCATGAAGCGGATGCGCAATTGCTTGCCGGGGATCTGCAAGCCAAAGTTAATGGCGGTATGCTCGAATTGCGCCGCACCGGCGCGGATGCGACGGCCATAGGCGTGGACTTGGCCGAAAAAATAAGAGAGGCATTGGAAAGAAAAAAGAAAAAATAGCAAAAAGCGCAAGGGAGAAAAGGAAAAAATTTTTGCACGACAGGCTTGCTTGCGATACAATGGAAAGGTGAAAAAGCTTTCTTAAGTGAGCAAACACAAAACCATGGTTAAGATAGGAGGAGGGCAAGTAAAGGACGATGCGCAAAAAGACAAGCAGGCATCCAAGATGATCCAACGGATGCGTGAAGCTTCCGAAGAGGGGCGCGCGGCTGTTTTGGCTCAGCGGGCCGGTCTTCCTTACGTTGACCTTAATATTTTTCCGGTGAGCGGCGATGACGTGCGCGCCATCAGCGAAGAAGATGCGCATCGCTACGGAGTGGGCGTTTTCCAAAAGACAGGCAAAGATATCAGGTTGGCCGTGTTGGATCCTTTTGCAGCGGAAGCCAAGGAATACATAGCTAAGCTTACTACGGAAAACGGTTGGAATTTGCATGTCTTTGTCGTATCGCGGACTTCTTTGGAAAGAGTGTGGGGACGGTATCGGGCGGGAACTTTTATCGAGAATCTGGAAACAAGCAAGATTAGCTTGGCCGGAGATGATCTGGAGCAGTTCGAAAAGGATTTCGGAAGCCTGATGGATCTTAAAAAGCGCATAAGCGAGATTCCCACGACGCAGATCGTAGCTATCATTATGGCCGGGGCGGTAAAAATGAAAGCGAGCGACGTGCATTTCGAGCCGCAGGAGGATCAAGTGAGGCTCCGTTTCCGCATCGACGGCGTGCTGCAAGACATTGGTAATTTCCCTTCGGACATATACCGTTTTATCCTTTCGCGCATCAAGATGATGGCGAAAATGAAGATAAATATTCGCGATATCGCCCAGGACGGGCATTTTTCCGTCGATACGGACAAGGGCAGGATCAACGTGCGGGCCAACATCATCCCCGGAAATTACGGGGAATCTATCGTAATGCGTCTTTTGAGCCAGGCGGACACGCTGCTTAGCGTGGAGGATTTGGGCTTGCGCGGATTGGCTTATGAGCATGTACAGCGCCAGGTGGCCAAGCCGCATGGCATGATTTTGACTACGGGGCCGACCGGTAGCGGCAAAACCACCACTTTGTATGCGCTCATTAATAAACTTAACACCGCGGACGTCAAGATAATAACTATCGAAGACCCGATCGAATACGAGATACGGGGAATTTCGCAGACGCAGGTGGCCAAGGAAAGAGGATATACTTTTGCCGAGGGACTTCGTGCCATCGTCCGCCAAGATCCCGACGTTATTTTGGTAGGCGAAATTCGTGACGAAGAAACGTCGGATATCGCAGTCAATGCTGCGCTTACCGGTCACCTGGTGCTTTCGACGCTGCATACCAACAACGCCCCCGCGTCCATTCCGCGCTTTATCGAATTGGGGGTCAAACCCAATTTGATCGCGCCGGCGGTCAATGCTTTTATTGCGCAGCGCCTGGTGCGCAAACTGTGCGATTGCAAAGAAAAATACGTGCCGGCGCCGGAAACCATCGATTCGATCAAGAAAATACTTTCCATCATCTCTCCCAAGGCCAAAGTGGAAATTCCCAAGGATATCGACAGCCTTTATCGCCCGGTCGGGTGCAGCAAATGCCACGGACTGGGATATCGCGGGCGCATCGGCATTTTTGAAGTGTTGACCATTAGCGAGAATATCGAAAAACTGATCATGGAAATGGCGGGAGAAAGGGAGATAGCCCAAGTCGCCATAGAAGAAGGGATGGTGACCATGGCGCAAGACGGGATACTTAAGGCGGTCGGCGGGGAAACTTCCATGGAGGAAGTGTGGCGCGCTACCGGGCAGACGGAATTCTTGGAAGACGTGTACGAAAAGCTTATGGAGCAATCTCTTTCTCGTGCCATAATGCTTTCTGTGGAAGTGGTTGCAAAAGCCAAGGAAGCGGTCAAATCCGTGGATGAGCTCAAAAAACTGATCGAAGGTGCCAATCCCAAAGATGTGGCGCGCTATATTTTCGCTTCCAGTCTGGCTTTGGGTGTAGGAGACATTCATATCGAGCCGGAAGAAAAAAGCGTCAAAGTCCGTTACCGTATAGACGGCATACTCAAAACCGTGGCGGAAGTGGCGCTCAATGAGTATCCGAGCCTTTTGGGGGAAGTGAAATTTTTGAGCGGTTTTAAAGCGGAGGTGCGCGAAGGAGTGAAGGACGGACGTTTCTCCATTTCCTTGGAAGAGCCTTTCGAAGAGGGGGGTGAAAACAAGGTGGATGTGCGTGTTTCTATCATTTTGGGGGGATACGGCGAAACTGTCGTGATGAGGTTGCTCAATAAATCCGCGGTGGCGTTGGATCTGGATACGCTGGGCATTCGCCAGGAAAATTTGGCGCGCATCAAGGCTGCGGCCAAAAAACCCAACGGCATCTTTCTTAACACCGGACCGACCGGCAGCGGCAAAACCACCACCCTTTACAGCATTTTGGGGATGCTTAACAATCCCGAAGTGAAAATAATCACCGTGGAAGACCCTATCGAGTATCAATTGGAAGGAGTTTTGCAAACGCAGGTCAACGATGGTGAAGGATACGGCTTTGCTACAGCACTCAGATCGCTTTTGCGCCAGAATCCGGATATTATGATGATTGGAGAAATCCGCGACGAAGAAACGGCTAATATCGCCGTACAGGCGGCACTGACGGGACATTCGATTCTTTCGACACTCCATACCAATGACGCCGCTGGATCCGTGCAGCGCTTGCTTAACATGGGAGTGCGTACCGATGATTTGGCTGCTTCAGTCAATGCTCTGATGGCGCAGCGTTTAGTAAGGAAACTTTGCGGCTGTAAGCGTGAAGTGGTTCCCACGAACGAACAAAGGAAAGTTTTGGAAAAGGCGGTTTTCTCTATTTCGGCTGCTTCCGGAGTTTCTGTTCCGGCTTTGGATAAAATCTGGGAACCGGTCGGTTGTGAAAAATGCAGCCACATAGGGTACAAGGGACGTACGACCATAAGCGAGGTGTTGGTGGTAGATCGAGATATTGAAGAATTGATCGCCCAAAACGCCCTTTCTTCGCATATTAAGGAAAAGGCGGTGGAAAACGGGATGATCACCATGCTTCAAGACGGAATGCTTAAAGTGCTGGAAGGAGAGACGACTTTGGAAGAAGTGCAAAGGGTAGCCGGGGAAGAGTGAATTTTTTGGAAAGCGGAAATAAAAAAAGGAATTTTCATGCAAAAAACCGCCTTATAAGGCGGTTTTTGACAAATAAAAATGCGCGTCAATCTGTAGACAAGTCCGGCAAAACAGGGTTCGCCGGGGGGCAGCAGTGTCGAGGAACTACCCAGCCGAAACCGAATAGCCCATGTCTGGACAAAAAAAGCTACCAGGATTGAGGATAAAAGATAGGAATCCCCAATTTGTCTACAGGTTGCCACGCAATTTTTCTTTCAAATGGCCCATCTCTCCCTGCAACAGTGCAATGTAGCACAGGCATATTTTTTTGTCAAGTACCCGTTGAAAAGGAGCTGACAAAGACTCCTTCTAATCTTAATACGCTTGACGACCGTGTTTGTTTCAAAGGTGGCGGCTATTTTCTTCCGTGCTATACTTTGAAAAGAAAAGGAGCGCCTGAATGCGCCCCGTAAAAGCAAAATTATGATTACCGATTCGCACCAATTGGAAGAAGATAACGTTTTGGACAACACTTTGCGCCCACAGCGCCTGGGGGAATATGTCGGCCAAGAAAAAGTAAAGAAGAATCTGCAGATATTCATCGATGCGGCTAAAAAGCGCGGCGAAGCGATTGAGCACGTGCTGCTTTATGGTCCAGCTGGTTTGGGCAAAACCACATTGGCGCACATTATTGCCAACGAAATGGGCGCCGGCATCAAGGTAACCAGCGGTCCCGCTATCGAGCGGGTGGGGGACCTCGGTTCCATCTTGACCAATCTTACCGATGGCGATGTTCTGTTTATCGACGAAATCCATCGCCTCAACAAGCTGGTGGAAGAGGTTCTTTATCCCGCCATGGAGGATTACAAATTGGACGTGATTATCGGCAAGGGGCCGAGTGCACGCACTTTGCAACTGGATCTGCCCAAGTTTACGCTTATCGGAGCAACCACCCGGCTGGGTTCCATTTCCAACCCGCTGCGTAACCGCTTCGGGGCGATCCATCGGCTGGATTTTTATACGCAAAAAGAGATGGAATATATCTTGCGGCGCAGCGGCAGCATTTTGGGCATACCGCTGGAAAGCGGGGGGGCGATGGAAATAGCGCGTTGCTCGCGCCAAACTCCCCGGGTGGCTAATCGCATTCTCAAACGCGTGCGCGATTATGCACAAATCCATGAGCATCATCAGGTAGATAGCGTCGTTGCACGCACGGCTTTGGAGATGCTGGATGTGGACTGTGTGGGTCTGGAGCCGACGGACAGGTTCATACTGGAAACGATTATTAAAAAATTCGGCGGCGGGCCGGTTGGCGTGAGCACATTGGCGGCGGCGACCAGCGAAGAGGTGGAAACCATCGAAGATGTGTACGAGCCTTATCTTATCCAGTTGGGATTCATTGCGCGCACGCCGCGCGGCCGCATGGTTACGGCACTAGCGTACGAGCATCTCGGATACGAGGTACCCTCACATCTGCAGCAGAATCTGCTATAATGAATTTATGGAAATGTTGTTGCTCATCTTTAAAGCGTTGTACGGCGTCGTATTGGTTACGGTGCTTTTGATGAGCATGTTTATCGTGTACCATATCATGCGTTATTCTTATAGTCGCAGCGGGACCATTATCATGCTGGGACTTTTTCTCACGGTCGGCGGCGCCTTGCTTTTTTCCAATGCTGTTCTTTTTGCGCAGCTTCCCTTGGAAAATCTCTTGGACGCGCTCCTTCCCTGAAAACAAAAATAAAAAAAGATGAGTATAGACGCATATCGCTTCGTCAAATTGGGCGAAGACGAAAAAATTCTCAAAGTCCTGCATCGCAATTGGTTTTATCTGGCGACGCAGCTTTTTATCGTGGGCGCGTTGGCGGCAGCTCTCTTTGGCGGCGGGATAATGCTTACCCATTTCTACCCTACATACGGGGATGCGGAGGATGTCCGGGCTTTTTTTGAAAGCTTGTTCATGCTGTTTCTTTGGCTGTATGCTTTTTTGGTCTGGATTGATTATTATTTCGACATCTGGATCATTACTGATCGGCGCATCATCAATGTGGAACAGAAAGGCTTGTTTATACGGCGCGTAAGCGAGCTTTATTACGAAAAAGTGCAGGATGTGACTACGGACGTCAAGGGGTTTTTGCCGACAATCGTAAATTACGGGGACGTGATCGTGCAGACCGCCGGCGAAGAGGATAACTTTCTTTTGCGAACAGTCTCGGATCCGTACCAGATAAAGAGCCTTATCGCCGAGCAGCAGCGGACAAGGGCGCGCAAAGGCAGCGAACAGCTTAGCGAGATGATCGGCAAGCAGCTAAACGGCACCGTTTAAACGGTGCTTTTTAAATACGGGTGAAAAGTGCGCAAAAACAAATTCCCAAAAAATAAAAAAGGGATTTTTTCCGCAGCTGCGGCGGTCTTTTTGAGTTGGGTTGCTTGGACGGAGCTTGCTCAAGGGAAAATCGTCATAAATGAAATATTTTTTGACCCCGAAGGCGCGGATGAGGGAAGAGAGTGGGTCGAGCTTTACAATGACGGAAAAGAAAGTGATTCGCTTGAAGGGTGGGATATCGATCCGGATGGGGGCGCTTATTTTAAATTGGATGGCTTGGAGATAGGTCCAAGGCAGTTGCTGCTGGTGAAAGGATTTGGAAAAATGCGCAACGAGCGCGGGCAAATAGCCCTGTACAACTCCTCGAAACATGTGGCCGAAAACTTGGTAGATTATGTGCAATACGGCAGCTGGGACTTGGGCAGTACGGAAAATAAAGTTCGAGACAGGGCCGTTTCGGCGGGAATTTGGAAGGAAGGCGAGTTTGTAGGCATAGGCAAAGAAGGGGACAGCATAGCGCTTTACCCGGGAGAGCGTTGTTCGGATTCTGCCAAAGATTGGGAAATATATCCGCAAGGAGGAACGCCCGGAGTTTTTAACAAAAAATACGAAGAAAAGGAGGAAGAACCGGAGGCGGTGGAATTTCTCGGAAAGCTGTCGATAAACGAATTGTTTCCCAATCCTCGCGAAAAGGGAGACATGGGCGAATTTATCGAGCTCTATAACGGAACGGATAAGGAAATATCTTTGGAGAATTTGACGCTTACGGACAGATCTTGCGGGGAAGGGCTAAAAGAAAGCGATTGGCCGGAAAGCGTCTTCGCTATAAGATCTGGCGAATATCTATTTTTTGATGCCGACGCTCTGGATATCACCCTGGCTAATTCCAAAGATACCGTGCGGCTTTGCGCCAAAGCGCAGGAATTGGCCAAGGTGGAGTATTCTTCGGCCAAAGAAGGTTTGTCGTACAGCTTTGACGGCAAAAGGTGGCGCTGGAGCAAGTTTCTCACTCCGGGCAAGGCCAACATCTTTAACAACGAGCCGCAAGGCTTGCTCCGAATAGACGAAGAAATATACGAAAATGTCTATGCGGATTTTGCGGTAACAACCGAAGATGCGGACGGCGATAACGTGAAAGTCACTTGGGATTTTGGCGATGGGCACAAAAGCTACAAAGCCCAGACCAGGCACAAATACAAGGAAAAAGGTTCTTACGAAGCGAGCGTGAAGCTAACTGACGGCAGTGAGGACCTGCTTATTCCCTTCAAGGTGAAGGTGGAAGAATTCCCGCGGCGCAAAATACGGATTGTGGAGATTGCGCCCAATCCTCCCGGGAAAGATACGGAAAACGAGTATGTCTTGCTCCTCAATAAATCCGCAAAGAAAGTTAACCTTAAAGGGTGGAGTTTGGCTACCGGCAGAAATTCTTCCAAGCTCGTCAATCACCCCCTTCGCGAAGATTTTGTCATAGAAGGAGGTAAAACCAAGAAACTTGAAAGGGAGGACTGCGCTTTTTCGCTGGGTAACGAAAAAGGCCGGCTGGTGTTGCGTTATCCGGACGGAGAAGAGGCGCATAGCGCCAAATATAAAGCCCGGGAAAAAACAGTCAAAGAAGGCGAAGTATACAGAAAAATCGAAGGCGGCTGGGAATGGATAGCGGGTGAAAGTAAAAAACTGGAAGTTGAAGACGAAGAGGAAAGGGAAAAAACGGGAAAGAGTGATGAGAAATCGGAAGGTGAAAACAAAAAAGAGGCGGCGGCGATAACTCCGGAGGAGGTGGGTAAGCAGAGCGTATTGGGCGTGGAGAAAAAATTTGCCGGAAAGATTTTGGAAATAAGGTCGCATGCGGTTTTGGCCAAATTTGCCGCTTACGAAACAGAAAAGCAAAAGAAAAAACTGTTTGTCTATGCCGACGCATACCGCTTTGTCCCGGAGGCAATAGTCAAGGAGCATTATGCCGCGTCTTTTTTTAAAAAAATCTCTTCCAAGTTGAGCAGGGGCGTTGGATTTCTGTGGGTCGTTAGTAAGCCCTAAATTAATTTGAAAAGCTTTTTAAAAGCCTTGAAAGCGGTCTTTCAGGATGGTAATATCTAATAGGACGTGTAACTTGTAACCCGAAACATGCAACCACGGGGCAGCTGAAGAAGAAAGGACGGCAGTGCGGATTTTGCTGCGTGCTTTAGGGTTGTATGCTTCACGAAAAAACATGAGCGGACACAACAAATGGTCGGGAATCAAACACAGAAAAGGAGCGCAGGACGCCAAAAGGGCCAATACGTTTACCAAATTGGCGCGGCTCATTTCCATCGCGGCGCGCGAAGGCGGTGGTAATCCCGAGATGAATTTCAAGCTCAAAATGGCTATTGACCAGGCGCGCTCTTTCAATATGCCCAAAGACAATATTGAGCGGGCCATCAAGGGGGGCACGGGGGAGCTCAAAGACGTCGCCCAGATCGAAGAAATAATGTACGAAGCGTACGGTCCGGGCAATGTGGCGATGCTTATCAAATGCGCGACGGACAATCGCAATCGCACCGTAAGTGAAGTAAAAAGCATTCTTGCCAAAAGCGGGGGCAAGATGGCCAATGAAGGAAGCGTGAAATTCTTGTTTCGGCAGGTGGGCAATATCGAGGTGGCCGTGGAAGAAAAAGACCCGTATGAATTGGAAATGTTAGCCATAGATGCCGGGGCGGAGGACACCATTTACGCCGACGGAACTATCGTGGTCTATACTTTGCCCGAAAATTTGCAACAGGTGAGGGAAAACCTGGAAAAAGCGAAAGCCAAGGTAGAAGGAGCGGGTCTTGTCTGGGCTCCTTTGCAAAAGAGCCAAATCGACGCCGATGCCAAGCTGGATTACGAAAAACTCTTGGAAAAGCTGGACGAAAACGATGACGTGCAGGAGGTTTACGACAATTTGTAGCTCAAGGCTAAAAATTGTAATTTAAAATTACGAATTTTTAATTTCAAATAAATTTTAAATGAAAAAATGACAAATTTTGATATTTTGGCATTCGGACATTTATTTGATATTTGGATTTTGACATTTGATATTTAGATGCAAAAAGTTGCTAAAAAAACTTTAAACAAAAGTAAGGACTTAAAAAATACAGAGAAAGTTCTTCGTGTACTCGGCATTGATCCCGGCACCGCCATTGTCGGATGGGCTGTACTGGAAGAAGATGCGGGGAAGGTGAAAGCTTTGGCTTACGGGCACATCAGCACTTCGCCCCAAAATACGCCCGCCGAGCGCCTTAGGGAAATCGCGGATGATTTGCGCAGCATCGTGGCCAAATATGAGCCGCAAGAAGCTTCCGTGGAAAAACTTTTCTTTTTCCGCAACGTCACCACAGCCATGCCGGTCAGCCAAGCGAGGGGCGTAATTCTCTTGACTTTGGAGGAATTTCGTGTTAACATATATGAATACACGCCGATGCAGGTCAAGCAAGCCTTGACGGGGTATGGAAAAGCGGAAAAAAGGCAGATCCAAGCCATGGTCAAGGGTATTTTGAAGCTTAAAGACATCCCCAAGCCGGACGATACCGCAGATGCTATTGCGATCGCGCTCTGTCACCTCAATAGTCGCAAAGTAAGACAGATGAATAACCAATAACCAATAATCAAATCCCAAGAAAAAAAGCAAAGCGCAATACCAAATAACCAATAACCAAGGATGATCTGAAGTCGGATTTGGGGTATTGGGAATTATTTGGAAAGCTGGTTTTGTCTCTTGGTTAGGGAATTACATATGCAAGAAATCAGTCCGGCGATCGGGTATTTCATTGAGAGAGGGGTGCCGCTCGAGACGGTCGCGCTTCTTTTGATGTTGCCGATAGTCGTCACGCTCATCGCTTTTTTCCGTCAAGTGGTGGGCATCAAGGCGTTCGGCATTTATACGCCGGCGATCGTCACGTTTGCTTTTTTGGCTGTGCCGCAGCTGCGGTACGGTGTGGTTGTGTTTGTGGCCGTGGTTTTTGTGGGTATGCTCATGCGTTATGCGCTCAGGAAGCTGCGCATCCTTTATTTGCCGCGCGTGGCCATCACGCTCAGCATTGTGGCGTTTGCCATTCTTTCGCTGCTGGCGCTGGGCGGCTCTATGCAGCGCACCGGTTTGGCGGCGGTTTCCATTTTTCCGATTCTGATCATGATCACGATCGTGGAGAAATTCGTGGTCACGCAGATCGAAAAAGGGGATCGGGCCGCCATCATTTTGGCGCTGGAAACGCTGGTCATCTCTTTGGCGGGGTACGCCTTGGCCAGCTGGTCTTTTTTGGGAAATCTGGTGCTTTCGCATCCTTGGATCGTTCTGGTGACCATACCCGTGAATATCTTCTTGGGCAAATGGGACGGGCTTAGGATTACGGAATATATCCGTTTCCGCGAAGTATTCAAAAACATCCGCTAGACATATGTGGGAATTTTTTACGCAGCGAGGAAAGGTGCTCGGGATGAACTCCCGTAACATAGACTACATAAGGCCGTACAATCGCCGCAAAGCGAAACGGCTGGTTGATGATAAGATCCTTTCCAAGCGCGCCTTGAAAAAGGGAGGCATTCCCGTGCCCAAACTCATAGCCAAGATCCGTAATCTGCAGCAATTGGAAAATTTCGACTGGGCATCCCTGCCGGGAAGTTTTGCGCTCAAGCCTAGCCGCGGCTTTGGCGGTGAAGGCATCTTGGTCGTTTTCGGGCGTAAAAAGGGACGGGCGGATGCCTGGGTGAAGGCTGACGGTTCCGTCATCACCGAAGATGATTTGAAAAGCCACGTGCGTAACATTCTGGACGGCTCTTTTTCGCTTTCCAATACGCCGGACACCGCATTTTTCGAAGAAAGGCTCACTTTGCTTAAATTATTCAAGCCTTACGCTTTCCGGGGCATTCCCGACATCCGGGTGATCGTGTTCAATAAGGTGCCGGTCATGGCCATGCTGCGTCTTCCGACCCGTGAATCGGGCGGCAAAGCCAATTTGCAACAAGGAGGCATCGGCGTGGGGATAGATCTGGCCAGCGGCGTGACGACGACTGCTGTTTTGGGCAAGGGGCGCATCATCGAATATGTGCCGGGAACGAGGCTGTTGCTTTCCGGTATCCGCATCCCTTACTGGAAGGACATCCTCACATTGGCCGTCAAAGCCCAAGAAGTTTCCGGATTGGGCTTTTTGGGTGCGGATATCGCCATCGATCGCGAGCGCGGCCCGGTTTTTTTGGAGCTTAACGCTCGCCCGGGCCTTTCCATCCAGGTGGCCAACCTGGCCGGTCTTCGCGAACGCTTGGACAAAGTGCGGAGCCTCAAAATCCGCAGTGCGCAGCGCGGAGTGCGCATAGGGATGGACCTGTTCGGCGGTGAGATAGAAGAGGAGTTGGAAGATATCTCCGGCAAAAAAGTGATCGGCACGATTGAAAAAGTGCAACTGATCGGCAAAAACGGCAA
>DAOKZJ010000017.1:0-15451 GCA_035325685.1 Candidatus Moraniibacteriota bacterium
GGGCGGCCTTGGAAAGCGTGTTGTTTGTCAGCGGCGAGCCGGTCAGTTTTGCCAAACTTGCCAAGGTGTGCGAGGTTAGCCAGGAGGAAGTACGCGCGGCGCTCGACGAGCTGAGCGCGGAACACGTTGCGCGCCAGGGAGGAATTTCGGTGGTTTGCGACGCAAAGAGCGCTCAGCTGGTGACAAATCCCGCTTCGGCGGCTTATGTGGAGAAGTTGGTAACGGGGGAGTTGCAAGAGGGACTTTCACAGGCGGCTTTGGAGGTGCTGGCAATCGTGGCTTATCGTGGGCCCATATCCAAACCGCAGATCGAGGCCATTCGCGGCGTTAATTGCAGCTATACTTTGCGCAACTTGATGATGCGCGGCCTCATTGAAAGAGCGGCCAATCCCCAGGACGGCCGCGGATATGCCTATGCCGTTTCCCTGGAATTACTCAAGAAGCTGGGAGTAGACCGGATAGAAAAAATGCCAGAGTATGCTATACTGTCCAAAGACGAACGTTTGGAACAAATAATCCAATCTTCAAGCCAAGTATAAATATGAGTTTTCTGGCGACCATAGCCGCGGTAGTCATTTTTCCTCTCAATTCCCTGCTTTTTTTGGGAGGTAGTTTTGTCGAGGGACATGAAGAGAGGACGGAAGCCACACAGTCGGTGCAGTCAATGGAGGAAGGTGGGCAGGTTTTGGGTGTGGAAACGGCTTCGGTTAAGCAGGAAAAAAGGATAGACATCTTTGCGCAGGCGCATTATCAGCCAGTGCGGCATGCGGAAGCAGCTGATCTGGCTATTCCGAGCGCGCATGCTTCGCTTATCTTGGATGCTGAAGCGGGAACTATTTTGCATTACGACCAGGGAACCCAGCGGCGCCAAATAGCCTCCCTTACCAAGATAATGACCGCGGTTGTGGTCATGGAAACGGTTAAGGATTTGAATGAGGTGGTTACGGTAGATGAAGAGGCGGTATACGAGGAAGGTACGCGCATCGGTTGTCCGCGTAGCGGTTATTGCATAAGCCAGCGGCTCAAAGTGGGAGAGAAAGTAAAAGTGCGCGATCTTCTGAAGGCGATGCTGATGAATAGCGCTAACGACGCGGCAGTGGCTTTGGGCAAGCACATTTCCGGATCGCAGGAGGAATTTGCCAAAGTAATGAACGCCAAAGCGCGCGAGCTGGGATTGACTGATTCCAACTTCTGTACCCCGTCCGGCTTGGAAATAGACGGGCGCGAAAGCGAATGCTATTCTTCCGCTTACGATATAGCCAGAATAGCGGCATACTCGCTCCGTTATAAGGAAATATGGGAAATGTTCCGCTTGCCGAATAATACGGTCATTACATCGGTGGATGGCAATATTGAGCATACTATTCTCAATACCGATCTGGTAATGGATCAGATTCCGCATCTTTTGGGCGGAAAAACTGGCTTTACCCCTTTGGCGGGACATTCGCTTTTAATGGTAGCCAAGGATCCCAGCGGTAAGCATCCGGTGGTGGCTGTTCTTTTGGACGATCCGTATCGTTGGCAAGATATCAAAGAGATGTTTGCGTGGACCTGGAGATCGCATAGCTGGAAATGACAGTATTTATAAAGCGCTCAGGGGTCGGTAACGTTTGCAGGGCGCATGATCCTTTGTCGTAAAAATCATAAAGCTTTCGAAATGCAATTTGCCCAAATACAGACAATTCCGGAAATAATGAACGTGATCAAGGTTCTGTTGACCGGAGTCCTTGCTTTTGTGCTGGCTTTTTCCTTTACTCCTCTTTGGACTCATTTTTTGTATAAATACAAAATAGGTATCAAGATCAAAGAAACGGATGTTACCGGCAAGAAACTTAATTTTGTGAACAAACTGCACGCTGCCAAAGCGGGCACGCCCACGATGGGAGGGGTGATTGTTTGGGTTTCGGTGGCTGTTTTGGCTTTGCTTTCCCATTATCTTTTTCCGCTTATCGCTGATTTGACCGGAACGGGATTTATCGCCAGATTGGACTTTTTGCGGCGCAGCCAGACATGGCTTCCGCTTTTTGCGTTGGTGGCGGCCGGGATACTCGGACTTTGCGATGACGTGATGAGCGTGCGCGGATATGGCAGCAATAAAGGAGGAGGAATGCGGTTTGCGATGCGTTTTTGGTGGCTTTTTGCTATCGCCGGAGCGGGTGCGTGGTGGTTTTATGCCAAACTCGGCTGGGATCAGTTGCATGTGCCGGGAATAGGGGATTTTACGATCGGGTGGTGGTATGTGCCTCTTTTTATCTTTGTCATCCTGTTCGGCGCGGTTGCTTCCAATGAAACTGACGGTCTGGATGGCTTGAATGCAGGGGTGCTGGTGATGGCCTTCGCTTCTTTCGGGTTGATTGCTTTTTTGCAAAATCGGGTGGATTTGGCAGCGCTTTGTGCGGCTATTGCCGGCGCATTACTTGCTTTTCTTTGGTTCAATATATATCCGGCGAGGTTTTTCATGGGAGATACGGGATCTTCTTCTTTGGGGGTGGCGCTTGGGGTAGTGGCCATGCTTACCAATTCAGCTCTTGTGCTTTTCGTGATAGCTTTCGTATACGTCTTGGAAGCCGGAAGCGCCACTATCCAGCTGACCAGTAAAAAGCTTTTTGGGCGCAAGGTTTTCTTGGCCGCGCCACTACATCATCATTTTGAAGCCAAAGGCTGGCCGGAGCCCAAGATAGTCATGCGCGCTTGGGTGTTTACGGCGGTGACGGCGCTGACAGGCGTGGTTATCGGGATATTAGGGATGGGAAAATGAATTGATTGGCGGATTTACTTTCAAATAAAGTCATGTTAACTCCCGTGCATATAGCAACAAGCGCTTCTTTTTCCCTGGCTGCGGCCAGGGTTTTCCATATCGATTTTGGAATTTCGGATGCAGCAATACTTCTTTGCGCGGAACTTATCGATCTGGATCATTTATTCGCGCGGCCCGTTTATGAGAAGAAAAGAAATTCTTTCCGCACTCACTTGCTGCACAAGCAATGGAAATTGATTTTGGCCATAGCCGTAGCGATGCTGACCATAAGACCTTTGTTTTTTGGGGGTATCGGAATTATTTTTCACCTTACGCTGGATTTGGTGTATAATAAGGTACATAAGCTGTAAGAAAAACCGAGGCCTTTTGGCTAGGCAAAAAGGATTATGAAACTCAAAACCGTCCAGGAAGGAGTATTTGCAAATAAGAAGGTTCTGTTGCGCGCCGATTTCAATGTGGCTGTGAGCGGCGGAGTGGTGCAGGAAAAATTCAAATTGGAGGCTTGCCGCGCTTCGGTTCAGCACATTCTGGCTCAGCCGGAAGCTAAGCTGGCGCTCATCTCCCATTTGGGAAGGCCGGAGGGAAAAATTTCTCCCGAATACTCACTCGGACAATTATCGGATGAGATAGCCCAAATTCTCGGGCGCAAAGTGGTTTTTGTAGAAAATTGCGTAGGAACACGGATAGCGGAAGAAATTGGAAAACTGGGAAGCGGCGAGGTTTTGCTTTTGGAAAATGTGCGTTTTTACGAGGGGGAGGAGGAAAATGATCCGGAATTCGCCAAGCAGTTGGCGGAAAATTTTGACGTGTTTGTTAACGATGCTTTCAGTGTGTGTCATCGCGATCAGGCTTCAGTGACGGGTGTTGCCAAGATTTTGCCCAGTTATGCCGGGCTGTGGCTGCAAAAGGAATTGGAAAACCTTAACCGCGTCATTCGCGAACCTGAACATCCGGCAACCGCGATCATCGGAGGAGCGAAGATAGAAACCAAGCTTCCGCTTATCAAGGAGTTTGAAAAAACTTATGATCATATTTTGGTGGGAGGGAAAATAGCTAACGAGGCGGCAGATCAGGGCATTGAATTTTCCCCCAAGGTTATGCTCCCGCTAGATCTGGCGCAGGATAGGTTGGATATAGGTCCCAAAACAATTGAAGCTTTTGCTCATGTAATAGCGCGCTCAAAGGTGGTTGTTTGGAACGGGCCGATGGGTAAATTCGAAAATCCGCCTTACGACAAAGGAACCAGGGCTATTTTGGATGCGATAGTGGAAAGCGATGCTTTTACGCTTATGGGAGGCGGAGAGTCGGTGCAGGCACTGGAGGAGAGCGGCAATATGCATAGCATCAATTTCGTTTCTACGGGCGGCGGGGCCATGTTGGAATATTTGAGCGGAGCCAAAATGCCCGGCATAGAAGTTCTTAAATATTGAAAATAAAGCGATGGTTACATCCAAACTCAAAAGATCCGGCTCGCTGGTTTTTGATCGCAAAGCCCCGCTCACTCTTTCTGCTCAGGCTTATGCTTCGCGGACAGGACTGGTATTGGCGCAATGTTTGCTTGTGGCCGGAGTGATGCTGGTCCTTTTGGACAATGCGGATTTTATAACGCCCGGCGCGTATTTTGGGATGGAGACGTGGAGTACGCAGATAGTCTTCTTGATCGGATCTTTGTTGAGCCTGGTATTGGTTCCCTATCTATACCTCTCAAGCTTTCGCAATTTTGTGAAGAAAAACGAATTATGGGACCGCGAAGTTTTTTGGATATTACCCACTTTTTTCTTCGGCACCTTTTTTGAATACGGCAGCGGAGTATATGCCGTAAGGGGAGTTTTCGGTGTTACCTTGCTGCTCGTGCTGACTATACATATGTGGCATGTGTACAAAGCTCAAAAATTGGCCGTGCAAAGCGATTCGCTGGAGGGGCATCATCGGTATCGGGATAGCCTAAGTTACCTCACCTTATATTATTTGATGATCATCGCGCTTTTTTTCTTGGTCAATCCGTACGAACTACTCCAGTCCATGATGCAGTAAGGATATATATGCTACAATTGCAGTGCAAGGTAGGGTAATGTCTAAAACAAAAATATGCAAAGCACCAAGATAACACATGTAAGTGCGCGGGAGATATTGGATTCGCGCGGAAATCCGACTGTGGAGGCGGTGGTCGCCCTTTCTAGCGGAGCGGTGGCGTCCGCGGCCGTACCTTCAGGCGCTTCAACCGGAGCTTTTGAGGCGCTGGAATTGCGCGATGGCGATAAAAAGAGATATCGGGGATTGGGTGTTTTGGGGGCGGTCACCAACGTCAAAGGGGCAATAGCTAATGCGCTCAAGGGCAAGCACATTCATTCCCAAGAACAACTGGACCACATCATGCTTGAATTGGACGGGACGGAAAACAAATCCAAACTCGGAGCCAATGCTATTTTGGGCGTTTCTTTGGCTTATTGCCGAGCTTCGGCAATTGAGCGAAGACTGCCCCTTTACGAACATATCGCGCATCTTGCCGGTACTGAAAAAATGCCTCTTCGCATTCCTACGGCCATGTTCAACGTGCTTAACGGCGGCAAACATAGCGATTCGGGTTTGAGCGTGCAGGAATTCAAAATTATTCCGCGCATGGAAGGTTCTTTTGCAGAAAGACTCCGTGCTGGCAGTGAGGTATTTCATGCGCTCAAGGGGATATTGGAGAGAGAGCATCACAGCAGTGGCGTAGGAGATGAAGGTGGCTTTTCTCCGCATCTCAAAAGCAACCAGCAAGCGCTGGAATTTATCATGCGTGCGATCAAGGAAGCTGGGTATGAACCGGGAGCTGAGGTGGCCTTGGGCTTGGATGTGGCGGCAAATTCTTTTTATGACGAAAAGCAGCAGCAATATTTGTTGGAGCCTGAGGGTTTAAGCTTGGGACGCGAAGAATTGGTCGGACTTTATCGCGAATGGCTGGAAAAATACAATATCATTTCAATCGAAGACGGATTGCAGGAGGAAGATTGGCAAGGCTGGGCGCAAATGCAGCAGGACTTGCTTGCGGTTCAGACAAGTGCGCTCGGAAGTGACCAGCTTATGCTTATCGGCGATGATCTTTTGGTGACCAATACGCGTCGGTTGCAAAAAGCGATAGAAAATAAATCATGCAACAGCGTGCTGATCAAAGTTAACCAGATAGGCACTTTGACGGAAACGCTGGAATGCATGGAATTGGCGCGAAAGAATGCGATGCGGACGATCATCTCACATCGTAGCGGTGAGACGACGGATGATTTTATTGCTGATTTGGCGGTGGGCGCACGTGCCGATTATATGAAGTCTGGATCCCTTTCAAGAGGGGAGCGTATTTGCAAATACAATCGATTGCTCAAAATAGAAGAAGAATTAAGCTAAGATAAATAAAGCAAAGGATGGCAGCAGGATTCAAGGTGGCGGCGCCAAAAGGCTTTTGGATTAATATCGGCACATTATGGCTAAAATAATTTGCATAGGATCGGCTACGAAGGATATTTTTTTTCCGACCGACGAAGGGATTGTGTTGGAAACCCCGGCTGACGTAGAAGCTCGGCGTAAAATAGCTTTCGAGCTTGGAGCCAAATATCACATAATGGTAAGGCATGAGGAATTGGGAGGGTGCGCGGCAAACGTAGCCACGGGACTTTGCAGGCAAGGACATGAAAGCGTTTGCTTGGTTGCTTTGGGAGGAGATGAGACCAGTTCTTGGATAAGGGCGTGCCTGGAAAGGGAGGGAGTGGACATGTCCTTGGCGCAGGAATTTCAAGCGCAGGTGAGCGACCTTTCGGCAATCATTGTTGATGAAAAAAGCGGGGAAAGGACTATTTTTTCCAATCACGGAGCAAGCAAGGAATTGGTTGTTGATTTAGAAAATGAAAAAGGTTGGGAATGCGACTGGCTTTTTGTGGGAGATTTGAGTGGAAATTGGAAAGGAAATTTACAAGCCGCCATTGCGGCGGCCCGGAGAAATTCGGTGCAAGTGGCTTTTAATCCGCGTCAGCAAATGCTGCACGAAGATATTGCTTATGTTTTGAATGCAGCCAAAGATTGCGACTTGCTTTTCGTAAATAAGGATGAAGCTACGGAGCTGGCATTGGGTTTGGGGGTGGACAGGGAAGCGGCGGAATTGGAAAATGAAAATTTCTTGCTTGGCGAATTGGCCAAAGCTTGTCCGCACGCCACGATAGCCTTGACCGATGGGGAGCGCGGAGCTTGGGCTGTTTCAAGCGGACGGTTTTTTCACGCCGAAGCTTTCCTGCGTAAGGCGGTGGACACCACGGGAGCCGGAGATGCTTTCGCTAGCGGAATGTTGGGGGCTATCATAAAGGGGAAGGGTATAGAAGAAGCCCTTTCTTGGGGAATCAAAAACAGCAGCAGCAGCATAATGTTCTATGGAGGAACAAAAGGTCTTTTGGATGGGGATTCTCTGGCAGCGGAATTTTAAAAAAGAAAAAAGGAAAACATAGCAAGATATGGGAATAATATCCAAAATATTTGACAGAACGCATATAGAATCTTATTTGGCGCTGGACATAGGCACGGAAGTGGCTAAAGCTTTGGTTTTTCAGATAGATTCGCGCGAACGCAGCGGCTTAGTAGTAGGCGTGGGCAGGGCCAAGCAAAAAAGGGGCAACATGCAAAGCGGCGCAGTTTCGGATATTTCCGGAGTTATTCATACTTGTCGTGAAGCGATAGATATTGCCCTGCAAAATGCGGAACTGAAGAAAGTGAAAAAAGCCATAGTGGGGATAGCCGGCGAGTTGGTCAAGGGCACTACCACGACTGTCCATTATGAGCGTCCGGATGCGGAATCGAGAATAGATTTTCCGGAACTTAAGAGTATTATTCAAAAAGTGCAGCTTAAAGCGTATGAGCGCATCAAGCAGCAACTGAGTTGGGAAACCGGACAGGATGACATAGAAGTGAAATTGATCAATGCGGCAATAGTGGATGTGCGCATCGATGGGTACCAGGTAAGCAACCCGATAGGATTTCAAGGCAGGGATGTGTCCGTCAGCATTTTTAATGCGTATGCGCCATTGATCCACCTGGGGGCTATTCAGACGATTGCGGATGAGCTGGAAATAGACCTGGTCAGCATAGCTGCCGAGCCTTACGCGGTCGCGCGCAGTGTGGATTATGATGATGTTTTGGATTTCAGTGCTATTTTCATAGACATCGGAGGAGGAACGACGGATATCGCGGTGGTGCGTAACGGCGGATTGGAAGGAACCAAGATGTTTGCTTTCGGCGGCAGAGCTTTTACCAAGAAACTGGCGCGGGAATTGCGGATCAGTTTTGAAGAGGCGGAAGAGCTGAAGATTCGTTATGCGGAAGGAAAATTGGGAGGGGATGTGAGCGCCAAAGTGGAGCAGATATTGCGCAGCGATTGCCAGATTTGGCTTTCGGGAGTGGAGCTTTCCTTGGCGGAATTTGCAGAAAATGACGTTTTGCCGCCCAGGATATTGCTGTGCGGTGGCGGAAGCGCTCTCCCGGGGATAAAAAAAGCGCTTTTGGGAACGGAATGGATACGCAGCTTACCTTTTGCCAAGGCGCCGGCTGTCAGTTATTTGCAACCGCGTGATGTGGTTAGAATAGTGGATGCCACTGGCGAGATGCGCAATCCGCAGGACGTAACACCCATGGGATTGGCTAACTTGGTGGTGGATCTGGAAAGCGAAGAAAAAGTGATGGCGGGAATTCTTAGGCGCGCACTCAAAGCCATTCAAGATTAAGGATTCAAGCAAAAAGAGCAGTCGTTCGATAAAATGCTCAAGATTGATAAAAAGCGCCAGGCGGTCGCTCCAGACCAGGAAGCGCGCTGCGCCAAAGCACAAACTTATGCGTCAGACCATGTACATCGATGCGGACGACGAGATATCTCTCGTCGTAGAAAGACTCGAAGAAATCGAATCCCCGAAGGTGTGCATTGTCGCGCCCAAAAGAGCCTTGCTTTTGCAGAGCTTGGTCAATTTGCGTCTTTTGATGCGAGAAGCCCAAAGATTGGGTAAGGAGGTCTCTTTGGTCACGCAGGATGAGGCTGGAAGGGCTCTGGCGGAAAAAGTAGGATTTACTTCTTCTGCTTCGGTGGATGGGGAAGGAGGATTGGGTGGAGAATATGACACAAGAGAAAACGAGATTTCTTATCAGGAACAAGAAAATATGCAAAAAGATATTCCAGAAGGAAAAGTCCTTTCCTCCAAGCGCAGCAGGCTTACCGAAGTGGGAAGTGAAGATTTTTCTTCTGCTGCCACGGAAGAGCCAAGTCGCGTTGCGGTTGAGTCATCGGTCACCAGAGAGGCCGAGTCTTTTCGAAACCCTGCTCCGCGGCGGGTGGATATGGGCCCGGGAGGAAGAGCGATGCAAGAAGTTTCTCGTCCGGTCGCCCTGACTAATAACAGAAAGCCTGCGCCTAGAAACAGAATGAACCCCGATCTTGATCCGCACAAAGCTCAAGTGCTGGAGCGGATGTTTGGGGCAACCGCGCCTGGCGCACCCCTGGCTTCAATTAGGACGGCTCATGACTTTGCGCGCACGGAAAAAAACCATCCCGAAGCAAGAGTGGGAGGACGCGCCGCCAAATGGGTTGCTTGGTTTTTGGGCGGAGGCACGGTTGCCTTGGGGCTGAGTTTGGCAGCTGTTTTTGTCCCGCAAGCGGACATAGTAGTGCAGCTAGACACCAAGAATGAAATGGTGAGTTTGGATGCGGAAGCTGCTCAATCTCCCCAGGCCGGACAGATTCCCCTAAAGGTATTGGAAGCGGGGGATCAGTTCACCGTCAGGGCGCAATCCACCGGAAGCTCGAGCGCATCCGGCGGTAAATCCAGGGGAACTGTTGTTATTTACAATGATTACAGTCCGGAGCCGCAATCTTTGGTGGCGACAACCAGACTGGAAGCTCCGGATGGAAAAATATTCAGGTTGGTCAAGGGAGTTACCGTTCCGGGAAAATCCACTGCCAACGCTACGCCGGGGGCTATCGAAGTTGAAGTCATCGCCGACCGTTCCGGTAGCGGATACGACATAGAACCCGCCCAGTTTACCATTCCCGGCTTCAAGGGCGGGCCGAAATATGCTGCTTTTTACGCCAAGTCAACCAAGGCTATGCAAGGAGGATCGGGAGAAGATAGCGAAATAAAGGCGGTCAGTGAAACAGACATAACCAATGCTTATGCTGAGGTGGAAAGGGAAGCCAGGGAAAAACTGCTGGCCAGTCTTAAGAATTCCTTGGGTGAAGGAGAAATGTTATTGGAGGAAGCTGTTTCCTTTGAGATAGGAAAGCCTGCGGCGGATGCCAAGGCAGGGGATTTGGTGGAATCTTTTGCGGTAACTGTTTTCGCCAAAGCGGCGGCCGGCGTTTTTGAATCTAAGGGAATAAAAGAGCAATTGGATAAAGAAGTAGCTGCAAAGAGCGATTCGGCCAAGTATGCCTTGGCCAGACTGGAGGATGTTCAATATGCCACCTCTTCCTTTGATTTACAAAATCGGACATTGAAAATGCGAGTGCATGGCAAATATACGCTGGTGGCCGATTTTGACAAGGATAAATTTCTTACTGAATCCTTGGGGCGTAGCGAAGAAGGAATACGGACTTTGCTTAAGGAATATCCTGCGGTAAAGGGAGCGAATATAGAATTCCAGCCGTCCTTTATAGAAAAAATACCTTCCCGGAAGGGACAGGTGAGGTTGGAGGTGCGCGAAGGAGCTCTCAAGTAAGCCAAGAGGGCAATTGTCAATTATAGCATGTTTTCTTAAAAAAGTCAACAGATTTTCTGTTTAAGTCGGTAAAAGGCGACGCGGGATGGGGATAATTTTAAGGTTTGGGAAAAGGCTCGGAAGCGCTCTTGACAGGAAATGGGAGCTTTGGTAAGATTGTCATACGCTATCTCACCAATAGAATAGAGTGCGAAAAGATAGAGGATTTCTGATTGCCATTCACGCGCTAGGATTGATCTGAACGCACAAAGGCCCTCTATTTTTATGTTGTCAAGATAAATTATGCACAAACGCAAAGAGAAAGAACTTATTCGCTTCGAAGGTACGGTTATCGAAACTCTGCCAAGCACGACTTTTCGTGTGAAGCTCGACAATGGTCACGAGGTTTTGGCGCACATATCCGGCAGGATGCGTGTCCATTACATCCGTCTTCTGCCCGGAGACAGAGTGGCCCTGGAGATGAGTCCGTATGATTTGACCAAGGGGCGCATAGTGCAAAGAATGTAATATATTCTCGAATAGAGAACTAAGGAAAATCGAATAAGAGCTAATAAGCACTAATTTGCAGACATTGGCTCGTATTCGCGAGTATATTTATGAAGGTAAGAGCCTCGGTGAAAAGAATCTGTGCCAAATGCAAAATAGTTAGGCGCCGCGGAAAACTTTATGTGATTTGCACAACGCCCAAGCATAAGCAGCGTCAGGGGTAATATCTTGACGAATTTAGAATTTCGAATCCCAGGGGATTCATTTGTGAGTTTCAAAATTCATAATTCAAAATTCATAATTCAGAATCAGTATGGTACGTATCGCCGGAATAAACCTGCCAGACGAGAAGTGCATCGAAGTGGCCCTCACGTATGTTTACGGAGTTGGTCCAGCCACAAGCAAGCGCATCTTGGAAAAACTGGGGATCGAGAAGGCTATGAAAACCAAAGCCCTTTCTGCCCAGCAAGCTGACAAGTTACGTGAGGAAATAGAAAAAAATTATACGGTGGAAGGTGAGCTCAAGCATGAGGTAAAGATGAACGTGAAGCGTCTTAAAGAAATAGGGTGCTATCGCGGAACTCGCCACCAAAGGGGTCTTCCCGTACACGGACAGCGCACGAAAACCAATAGCCGCACAGTGCGTGGCAATGTGCGCCGCACAATGGGAAGTGGACGTCGCTCCGAATCCAAGACCTAGGAGATAAATGGGCAGGCTTCGATTGCGGGAGGGGTCTGCAACTTATTTGGTAACAAGCGAATTTTTCTAAAAAGCTGAGAAGCTGGAATACATTATGACGGACGAAATAAAGACAACCCAGGAAACGGCGCCAGCGGAAGTCAAAGCCGACGTGGAGGCGGCAGCCGTGTCCGAAGGTGATGCCAAGCGCAAAAAGAAGAAGCTTAAAAGGCAGATTCTGAAAGGGCAGGCACATATCAAGTGCACCTACAACAACACCATGGTGACCATTACGGACACCACTGGCGCACTTTTGGCATGGTCGAGCAGTGGATTGCTCGGGTTCAAGGGTGCCAAAAAAGCCACTCCGTATGCAGCTTCGCAAGTTGTGGGAGATGTGACTGAAAAGGTCCGCAAGTACGGCGTGCAGCAGCTGGAGGTGTTTGTTAAGGGAGTGGGAAGCGGACGCGAGTCCTCCATCCGCGCCTTAGCTGGACGTGGATTCGACTTGGTTTCAATCAAGGACATGACGCCGATTCCGCATAATGGCTGCCGGCAAAAAAAGCCGCGCCGCGTCTAAGTGTAAGGGTGTTTTGGGTATTTTTAAGTAATTTGGTTCGTAGATTCGTATTCAATTCGTATTTTTGAATCGGAAAATTTTTATGGCAAGAGATTTGAATTCAAAATGCAAGAAGTGTCGTCGCGCCGGAGAAAAACTTTTTCTCAAAGGTGATCGCTGCGCTTCTCCCAAGTGCGCCATGGTGCGTCGCCCGTACGCTCCGGGAGCGCATGGTAAAAGCATGAGCCGTTCCCAAAGTGAATACGGCAAGCAGTTGGCCATGAAGCAGCGCATCAAGCGCATTTATGGAGTATTGGAAAGGCAGTTTCGTAAGCATTTCGAAGATGTCCGCAACAAGCCGGGAGTTATCGGTGATTTGCTCATCGCCAGGCTGGAGATGAGGCTGGACAATGTGGTGCGCCGCATGGGATATGCTTCCTCCCCTTCTTTGGCTCGTCAGATGGTGAGCCACGGGATGTTTACTGTCAACGGCAAGCGCATGACCATCCCTTCTTGCGAAGTGAAGGTTGGCGACGTGATCGCCCCCAATCCTCTTAAGAAGGATGGACCGCTTTTTACCAACCAAGCGCAGATTCTCAAAAATAAGAAAGATTTTCCTTCCTGGATTCAGTTCGATGCGGAAGCTTTGAGCGGCAAAGTCGTCGCTAAGCCTTCTCGGGCTGATGTGGGTGTGAAGGTGGATCCGCAGATGGTCGTGGAGTTTTACTCCCGCTAAAGAGCAGCAGTGGATATTTTATGGTCGTTTTTTCAAACTAAGTTCATAATCGAAGCGCCGATCGTCCGCGCAAAGAGCGCGCAGAGGGCGCAAGCAGCATTATGCAGGGAGTATCTCTTCCTCTCAAGCCAAAGTACACCAAGGTGGATGAAGCCACTGGCAAGTTCGAAATAAACGGGTGCTACCCCGGATACGGCATGACGATTGGAAACGCCATCCGTCGCGTGCTGCTTTCCTCATTGGAAGGTGCGGCTGTTACCGCGGTTAAGATTAAAGGAGTTTCGCATGAATTTTCCACGCTTGAAGGCGTAATGGAAGACGTAGTTCAGATCGTGCTTAACCTGAAGAAAGTAAGGTTCCGCATGCATGGCGAAGAGCCGATGCGTGCAACGATCAAGTTCAAGGGAGAGGGGCCAGTGACCGCCAAGGAAATAAAATGCCCAAGCGGACTGGAGGTGGTCAGCACTGACCAGCTTATCGCTACGGTTACGGACAAAAAAGTGGAGTTCGAAATGGAATTGGAGATAACCAAAGGATTGGGCTATGTGCCAGTGGAGCAGCAAGTACGCGAAAACAAGGAAATCGGCGTGATTGCCGTGGATGCGGTTTATACGCCGATGCGCCGTGTAAATTACAATGTGGAGAACATGCGCGTAGGAAAGCGCACGGATTACAACAAGGTGACTTTTGAAATCGTGACTGACGGCAGCATTTCTCCGGAAGAAGCTTTCACCAAGGCAATTAAGATCTTGGTAGAGCAATTCTCGGCCTTGATTGGTCTGGAAGCGGTTGTGGAGGAGGAAATAAGTGAAGCGGAAGTGGAAATTCCGGCCGAAAAAGAAGCGGTGGCGGCAGCAAAGGAAGAAGAAATCGACCCGCTCAAGGTAAAAGTTGCTGAACTAAGGGGGGTTTCGACCCGTACAGTCAACGTGCTGGAAGCTCAAAAAGTAGCCAAGGTGAAGGATGTGATCAAGCACACGGAAGAAGAGCTTTTGGAGATCGAAGGCATGGGCGAAAAGGGAATTAAGGAGCTTAAAAAAGCGATCGGCGAGTTTGGGCTGACGCTCAAGCAGAAGTAATAAGGAAACAGCTATGAAACATAGGGTATCAGGAAGGAAGCTCGGACGAATCAAAAAGCAGCGCGTGGCGCTTCTTAAGACGCTTCTCGGAAGCCTCATCGTCCATGAGCGCATCACTACTACTGAGGCTAAAGCCAAGGAAATAAAGCCCATAATCGATAAGATTGTCGGCAAAGCTCTCAAGATGCATGCCGCTGAAGGGGCACGCAGGATTGCCATTGCTCGTTATCTGCGCACCAAGATGCCTTTGGTGGCGGTAAAGAAGCTGGGCGGAGAGTTCACGACCCGTTTTGCCTCACGCCAGAGCGGTTTCGTCCGTATTACCAAGACGGGGCAGCGCGCTAGCGACGGAGCCCGTATGGCCGTTATTGAATTTGTGTAATTATCTACGAAATACGAACAGGTACGAATTTGCGAATGTTCGTGGTTTCGACAGTTTAGGAGTTATATTGCAACGGTTCACATATTCGTACAATTCGTAATTCGTAGTAAACGATATGAAACGCACTTACCATTTGTTTGACGCACAAGGCAAAGTACTCGGCCGTTTGGCGACCGAGATAGCGCTTACCCTCAGCGGACGGCGCAAGGTGGATTACACTCCCCATGTGGACGGAGGTGATTTTGTGGTGGTTATAAACGCCGATAAAATCCAAGTTACGGGCAGCAAGCTTACTGACAAGATCTATCATCGCTTCAGCGGTTATCCGGGAGGGATTGCCTCCATTGCGCTCAAGGATTTGCTCAAAAAAGATTCGCGCAAGGTGATTCAGAATGCCGTTTACGGGATGCTTCCTAAAAACAAGCTTCGCGACCGCATGATGAAGCGTTTGTTTGTCTATAGCGGCGCGGAGCATAAGCATCCGGTAGAAGTGACTCACTAGAGCGACATTTGATGACTAGCAACTAACAACTAACGACTAACAGCTAACAACAATCGACCCACAACGGATATGGAATAAGTAAGACCATGTTGTCAGTTGTGAGTTGTCAGTAGCAAGTATATTTGTATGGCAGCAGTAAAGAAAGTAGAAAAGAAAACGGCCGAGCGTTATTTTGCCGGCGTAGGGCGCCGCAAGACGGCTGTCGCCCAAGTTCGCGCCACTCTTGACGAGAAGGCAACCGATGCGGACATTATGGTGAACGGCAAAAATTATAAAGAATACTTCCCATTGGGGACGCTCCAGACAGCGGTGCTTGCCCCGCTTAAGGCTGTTGGCGCTTACGGCAAGTTTGCCGTGTCCGTTTTGGTCAAGGGCGGTGGCTTTCATGCGCAAGCCGAAGCGGTAAGATTGGGTATTTCCCGCGCCCTGGTTACCTCGGACGAGACTTTGAAGAAAACGCTCAAGGACCTGGGATTTCTTACCCGCGATTCCCGCGCCGTGGAACGCAAGAAGCCTGGACTCAAAAAAGCCAGAAGGGCGCCACAGTGGGC
>DAOKZJ010000018.1:0-15236 GCA_035325685.1 Candidatus Moraniibacteriota bacterium
TTCACTATGCCTTAAATTCATGCCCAAAGAAGTTCTGCAATATACTTACCCGGAAACTCCCAATGATCAGCCCGAAGAGGAAGAATATGGTAATCATAAGGGAAGTATAGCATGAAAAAGAGAAAGGAAACAATCGACAACAACATCTCTTGAAATTATATATGTATGTCTTATGAATCAGTTTTTTACCCTTAACAAAAAGCGGCCTTAAGGCCGCTTTTTGTTAATCTAGTAAAGATAACCTATGATTAAAAACCTTGCTTCGAGCAACCAAGCCCGGATGCTGTCTGTTCACATTTTATACCCTTTGTACCATTAACAGCACAAATTGTAAAGTTTGTATCAGTCGCGCCTGTAGCACTATCCTCCGTGCAGAAACCAGCAAGGTTTCCATACGCCCATCCGGATGGAAGCGCTGGATAATTTGGCCCACCCGTACAAATAGCAGTACCAGCAGCCGGTGCGGCAATATCAAGGCTGGAATCCACACACATTGTTGCCTGCGGCAAAATCGAAGACATGGAAGAGTATGCCGATGTATCACGAGCTTTGTCACGCGCACCATTCAAACTAACTAAAACCACTGACGCAAGAATACCGATAATGGCAATCACGATCAATAGCTCGATGAGCGTGAATCCTTTTTTAGAATTCATTTTGATTTATTTTAATTAATTACCTACAAACAAGCATTATTTGATAGAGAACATGTAATCGTAGTGACACCATCGGAAACGGTGTATGAATAAGTTTCATCCAAAGGAGAGGAAGCCGCAGCTGTAATTGTCCAACCAGCAGCAGATCCTGAAATATCAGGCCAAGTTGCAGCGTGTCCATTTGCAGTAGTGCCATCATCTTCTACACATATAGAGGCTCCGGCAGAATATGCGCTGACATTTTTTGCATCATCCATGCAAGACACCAGTTCTGGCAGAATGCTAGCGACCGAAGATTGCGCAGCAGCCTTGCGAGCCTTATCGCGCGCACCGCTCAAGCTCACCAACACCACCGATGCGAGGATGCCGATGATGGCGATGACGATCAAGAGTTCGATAAGCGTGAAACCATGCCTAACCGAAAGACGAGCTTTTTTATTTTGTGTTTTTTTCATATCGCACCTCCCTTCTTTTTGAAAGATAAGTTATCACACTGCGTATTATAGCACATTTTTTCCCGTCAATCCGAAGTTATGCACAGGCGCAACATCAGCCAGACGAACGTTGTAAGTTGCAAGACAAAAGGTGAAAGTTAAAAGATGCAAAGTGAAAGATGTTAAGTATAAGTTTGGCAGGTGATAAGCCGGGAAAAAAACAGGTGCCGGAGGGAAAGCTACGCGCCAGCCAACCTCGTCATTTAATCATGCTCGACAGATTGTATATCGGCATCAATACGGCAATAACCAAGATGCCCACGCCGATACCGAGCAGCACGATCATGATCGGCTCGATGAGCGTGGTGAGGTTGCGCGTCATGCGATCCACTTCCCTTTCGTAAAAAACCGAGACATTGCCAAGCACTTCGCTGATCTGTCCGGCTTCTTCGCCGATCTTGATCATCCGCGAAACGATGGGCGGAAATTCTCCGGAGCGGATAAATACCGAACTCATGGCGCCACCGGTTTTCACCTCATCCGCGGCGCGCAAGATGACGCTTTTGTAAGTGTCGCTGCCCACCACATCCGCCACAATGATAAGGGCGCGCACGATAGGGATACCGCCGTCCATCAAGATCCCCAGATTTTCCGCAAAACGCGAAATGTAGATGTAGCGGAACATCGTGCCCAGTATCGGTATTTTCAGTTTGATTTGATCCCATTCGCGTTTGCCGTCCGCGGTGTTGGCATAATAGACTCCTCCGCCGAAAGCCGCCACCAGCGCGGTCAGCACCGCCCACCACCATTGCTGCATGAAATCCCCCATGGTCATCAAGAGCTGCGTGTACCAAGGAAGCTCCACCTCCAACCCGGCAAATACGCCGGTCAACTTGGGGATGATAAAGGTCAGCACCAAAAAGCCGATGGCGATGGCCGCGCCAAGCACGAAAGCCGGATAAAACATGGCCGAGCGAATTTTGGCGGTCAGTTCGTAATTTTTCTCGCTGTTGTCCGCCAAGAATTCCAGCGAGCGCTGCAGATTTCCCGAAACCTCCCCGGCGCGCACCATGCTTATCATGAGCGCTTGAAAAACCTTAGGATGCTTGGCCATGCTTTCCGAAAGAGGAAGGCCGTCTTCCACATCCTGCGCCACTTGAGCGAGCACGGTTTGCAAATAACGGTTCTCCGTCTGTTCCTGCACGGCACGGATCGCTGTCACGATCGGGACTTTGGCTTTAACCAAGGTGGCCAACTGCCGAAAGAGCACCGCCAGTTCGCGCAAGTTCACGCCCTCCCAAAGGCGCTGCAAATCCGTAGCCAATACGGAAGACTGTTCGACTTGCTCTTTTAATTCAAGCGGCACCAATAAGTTGCTTTGAATGACCGCGATCGCGGCTTCCTTGGTAGCCGCCTCCACCTGCCCTTCCTTGATCTGCCCGTCTTGGGCCTTGGCTTTGAAATAAAATTTCATGAATTTAACTTACAGCTTAAGCAAAATAAATCCCCACACCCTTTGCCTTGTATTTGTATTTTTTGTTATTGATACTCAGTGCTTAGCTTAACGCCCTCTGTCATCCCCGACTTGATCGGGGATCCGGGAACCGAGGCTCCGGATTATCGCTTTCGCGGGAATGACAATTGTTAAGGCAAGTGCTAATGATCAGTAACTCGCGAACCTCGTATTTTACCTTTTACCTTTCCTTATTTCTTACTGAGCAGCATCTGCAGATATTCGCGGTTTTTGGCATAAACGAAGGCGTCGTCCGCCCCCACCAGTCCGCGCTGCACAAGTTCGGCCAGCGAGCGGTCCAGGGTAATCATTCCTTCGCGCAAACTTGTTTCGATAACCGAATCTATCTGGTAAGCTTTGTTTTCGCGAATCAGGTTCTCCACCGCTTTGTTTTTCATCATGATTTCGATAGCCGGGATGCGCCCGCCGCCGATGCGCGGCAAGAGGCGCTGGGAAACGACTCCCAAAAGAACGCTGGCCAACTGCGAGCGGACCTGGTTTTGTTGGTGAGCGGGAAAGACGTCCACCACGCGGTCAATGGTCTGCGAAGCGTCATTGGTATGCAATGTCCCTAGGATAAGATGCCCGGTTTCGGCCGCAGTCATGGCTGTGCTGATTGTCTCCAAATCACGCATCTCGCCGATAAGCACCACATTCGCGTCTTCGCGGAACACCGCCCTGAGTCCGTCCTGGAAACTCTTGGTGTCACGCCCCACTTCCCGCTGATTGATGATGCAGCGATCCTGTTCGTATATGTATTCGATCGGATCCTCGATGGTCACGATGTGCTTGTCGCTGCTATGGTTCACGTAATCGATAAGTGCCGCAAGCGTGGTGGATTTACCATGGCCGACCGGACCCGTCACCAGCAGAAGGCCTTGCGCATACCGCATGAAATCGTAGAGCATGGCTGGCATATTGAGTTCGTCCAGCGCACGGATGTGGCTGGTTACCAGACGCATGGTTACGCTCACGTTTCCTTTTTGGTAAAAGACATTCGTACGAAAACGCGCCTTGTCTTCGAAATTGTAGGAAAAGTCGACTTGCCCTTCTTCCAAAAGCTCTTTTTTGTTCCCTTCGCTCATGAGAATGTCCGCCAGGGTGCGGGTGTCCTCGGGAGAAAGGATGGCTTCTTGGGAAAGCGGATAAAGCTTGCCGTCCAGCCGCAAGGTCGGATGGCGACCGACCGCCAAATGAAGGTCGGATGCTCCCTGTTGAGCCACCGTGCGCAGGAGGCTTTTGATGCGTTGTTCGCTGTGGATGGCAGACATGTTTTTTTATTTTTAGGACTTACGTTTCTGCTGAAAAAGCACTCCGGGACCGGAATCCATGCTTAGCTCCTTAATTACTTTGTTCTTCGCCTTCTCCCAAAACGGCGCGCACCTTGCGCACCACCTCCGAGGGCGTGAAATGCGATTTGATCAGATATTCATCCGCCCCGATATCGCTCGTTTGGCTGATGACATCCCGCTCGGAAAGATTGGTCAGCATGATCACCGGAATATCCTTCCAGGATGGATTCTTCTTAAGTTCGCGCAAAACTTCTATCCCGGTCACGAACGGCATAGACACATCCAGCAAAATGATGTCCGGCGTAAATGAAGCCAGGATATCCAGCGCCTGTTTGCCGTTTTCCGCCGCGGTAACTTCAAACCCTTCTTGGACAAATTTGGTTTGGTAGATATCGCGCACAAATACATCATCTTCTACCAATAATATCTTTTTCATATTTTTAACTTTGCACTCTTTAGGAACTTTATAAACTTTATAACCTCCTACCCCTTGTCATCATCCAGATCTCCGCCCACGCTCAGACTTCCTTCGGTCACGCGCTCCACTTCGGCAAAAGTGGTGTGTCCGGCCAGCACTTTAAGAATACCATCTTGTTTGATGGTGACCATTCCGTGCTCTTCAGCATATTTTTTCACTTCCGATTCGCCTCCGTTTTTGTCGGAAATTATTTCCTTTATTTCACTGTCCACTTCCAGGGCTTCGAAAATCGCGATGCGTCCCTTATAGCCGGTGCCGTTGCAAGCGTCGCATCCTTTGCCTTGGTAGAACTTCAATCCTTTTTCCAAATTCACTCCTTGCGCTTTTATTTCTTCAGGAGAAATGCGTTCGAGTTCTTTTTCCACGATTTTCTCCACAGCTACCGGGACATGCGCTTGCTCTTTGCATTTGGGACAAATGCGCCGCACGAGCCGCTGCGCGGCCACCACCTGGAGGGCCGAAGAAAGCAAAAACGGCTCGATGCTCATGTCGATAAGGCGCGGAATGGCGCCGATGGAGCTGTTGGTGTGGAGCGTGGACAAAACCAGGTGTCCCGTAAGCGCGGCATGGATGGAAAGCTCGGCGGTTTCGTTGTCGCGGATTTCCCCCACCATGATCACGTTCGGGTCCTGACGCAAAATAGACCTGAGTCCGCTGGCGAAAGTATACCCGATTTCAGGACGGATCTGACTTTGATTGACTCCTTCGAGCGAATATTCCACCGGGTCTTCCAAGGTGATGATGTTGCGTTCTTCTTGGTTGAGAATCTGCAAAAATGCGTAAAGGGTTGTGGATTTACCAGAGCCTGTCGGTCCCGTAATAAGGATTATTCCGTAAGGATCGCGGATATGCCTGAGCAAAATATCTTTGTTGCGGCCAATCAGACCCATTCCTTCCACGTCCAAAGGCTTGTTATCCTTGTCCAAAAGACGCAGCACTACCTTTTCCCCATCCACGACCGGCAAGGTGGAAACGCGAAAATCGATCGCCCTGGCCCCTTCGGCAACCCTGAAGCGTCCATCTTGCGGTTTTCTTTTCTCGTCGATCTTCAAGTTGGAAAGAATTTTGATGCGCGACACCACGGCGCGCCCCACTTCCTTGGGAACAGCCAGCGAAGAATGCAAAATTCCGTCCACACGGAAACGCACCCGGTAACTTTTTTCTACCGGTTCGATGTGAATATCGCTCGCTTTTCCTTCGATGGCATGATGGATGATCACGCTGAGAAGCTTGGTAACCGGCGCGTCCTGCATCACATCCTCTTTTTTGCCGCCGTGTTTTTCTCCTCCAGCCCCGGCAAACATATCCTCACCGATGCCGTCATCTTTAAGCGACTGCATGGCTTCCGCTATGGCTTTCTCGGCTCCGCCCGTGTATTGCTCCAAAAGCTCTTCCAGAACTTCTTCGGAAGAAATATACACTTCGAATTCTACTTTTTTATTTTCCGCAATGAAACGCAGCACATTGAGCGCCTCCACGCTTTGCGGATCGCCCATTACCACCTTGGCGGCATTTCCGCTCCGCTCAAAGACAGCCAAGCCGTGTTTTTTAGCCACATCTTCCGGAATAAGAGACAGTGTTTCCTTGTCCGACTTGGGAGCTTCCGCCAGATAACCCACCCCCAATTCGCGGGCATGCGCCTCTAAATCAAGCTGCGGCGAAGCACTCAAAGCTCCGCCGTCTTGGCTCATTTTCTTTTTTTCTTCGGAACCGTTTTTCATAAAAAATCCTTTTTTTCTTTAAGGAAGGAATGGGTTGCCCCTGCCCGCCATTTCCGGCTCAAGCGCTGGAATGACTTGCTTGGCATATTCGCGCACCGCTTCGTAAGATCCGGTTTCCAGTGCGGCAGCGGAAAACAAAGAACCGTCCGCGCTCTGCGCCTTAACACGAGGCATATGCCCAAAGGAGATTTCCATTGTAGCCGTAAGCACGTTCTCATTGGTCTTCTCTCCATTCTCGTCCGTTGTCGCTTCCTGCTTGGAAAGAGTTACCGACTTGATGTTATTGTAAAACTCGAGCTTGCGGATATTGGCCAGGAAAAGCTTTATCTTGTCATATTCGCCCACCACCTTCACTTTTGCGTCCATCATCTTGACAGGCGAAGGCTGAGCTGCTGTCCCTCCTTGCGCCGCAGACTCTCCGAGCGTATTAACCATGGCCGGATCCACACTCGTAAGCGCGACTCCTCCCGGGGCGGCCGCTTCCGCCGAAGTGTCCCTGGGAGCTTCTTTCACTTCTATCCCGGCCAGGGCCACGCCGCTTCCCACGGATACGTAATTGACGGAATCCAAAATCCGCTCCTCACTCGGCTTTACGGGTAAATATTTATCCATGAAGTCGCGCATCTCTTTTTTATTTTCCAGTTCTTGCGCCATTTGCTGGGCATTTTGCTCGCGCTTGTCTAGGTCCAAAAGCTGCTTTTCAAGTTCGGCGTTCTCCGCGTTCTTGAGCTTGTATTCCTGCAGGCCGGGCCAGATCACGCCGATAAAGAGTGCGACGGCGACAATCAAAACCGAAGGAAAGAAAAGAAATTTGAGGCGCATGTTTTTTTTGCGTGCGGCACGCCGCCGAAAAACGGCAAAGCGGCTGCGGTTCTTATTTAAAAAATTTTCTACTTTTTTATTTGCCGGCGTAAGAAAATTCGGCGGTAAATTCGATTTTTTCCGTTTTGGCTATTTCACTAAGCTTTAACGACGAAAAAACATTGGCTCTTTTGACCGCGATCATCTGCTTGGCCGCCTGGGCAAAATTATCTGCCGCAAATTTGGCGCTGCCTGTCCCTCCTTGCTTTATCTCAAGCTCCGAAATAACCACTCCTGCTTGCATGAGATCGGCAAGCGCATCCAAGATAGCAATCTGATCGGGCTGGGATTTGATGTTTTCGGCGGAATATTTGGAACGCTTAGCGAAATCAGCCACCTGGTCAGACTGGATGCTGCTTAAAGTTTCGCGCGTGGAAGAGATTCGCTTGTCCAACGAAGCTTTTTTGCTTTCCGCTTCACGATTCAAAAATTCCACCACTCCCAAGCCGATGAGGGTAATGATCAAAACGGCAAGCGACAAAGCAAGGCCGCGATTCAAAAGCGATTCTGCTTTTGGCTTTTCTTCTTCCTGCTGGCGCAAGTTGATGGATGTCATCATATTTTTTGTTTTTTAGCCGGCCTATTTAAGACTATTTATATTCATCCAACCCCCTCAGGGCCAATCCGAGCGCCACCGTGTAAGATGTGCCCAATTCCGCCACCTTCCCCTTGACGCGCTCATCCACTATGATATGCCGCCACGGATCTCCCATGACAGTCGGAATGCCTAGCGAAGTTGCAAAAAACTCCTTAACTCCTTTCATCTTGACGCTTCCCCCGGACAAAATAACGCTTTCTATCTTCACCTCGGGATTGCGCTGTTTGTACGTATTCATGATCCGCCGCGCCTCATTGGCAACCAACTCCAAAACAGGCACAACCAGCGCGCCTTCTTTGCTGCCAAGCAAATCTTTGTCCGCCCGCTTGAGCGTTTCCGCCCTGCCTTTGGATATGCCCATACTTTCCGCGACCGTTTCCGTCACCTCGCTTCCGCCAGCATCTATGTTGCGGTTGACTTTTACGATTCCTTTCTCCACCAAAAGAACGTTGCTTGCCCGCGCTCCGATATCCACGATCAAAAATGTTCCGCTATCCTCACCGATCAACGCCCTTACGATTGAAAATGTTTCCAGCTCTATCGCCTCCGGCTCCAAGCCGGCACTTTTAACCAGGCCCTCGTAGCGACCTATTTCTTTTTTGGGTGCCGCAACCAAAAGAACATGTATCTTCTTTTGCCCTCCCTCCTCCAAGGTGTCTATCACTTCCCAGCTCATCGCTATCTCATCCAGCGAAGTGGGGATATACTTGTGCGCTTCATACTGAATGGCTTGCGAAAGCTCGCTGTCGGCCATCTCCGGAAATTCGATAAGCGTGATGAGGCCCGAAAAGCCAGGAATAGCCAAATAGACGGCCGCATCCTTCACTTCGGCGCGCCTGATCAATTCTTTAAGACAACCCGAGAGTTTGTCTTCGAAAGTTTGCGGACGAGGGGAGGAACCTTCTTGGTTAAAAAGATTGCCCAAATCCGCCCAAGCGTAATTTTTGAGATAAGTTTTTTGCTCGCGATATTCCAGCTCAACCAGCTTGATGGCGGATGTGCCGAAATCGATCCCTATAAACCTTTTTTTCTTTTTGGAAAATAAGCCGAACATGTGTGTTTTTGTTTAGAGAAGATGGCTATCATGCCATACGGCATAAGTATACCACAGCGGATAGCAAGCGTACAACTTATTCACCTCCCCACCACCACCGCCCAGACTGTTTTGGCGCCGGCCAACTTAAGTTCCTTGGTACACGCAAAAAGTGTCGCTCCGGTAGTGGCCACATCATCCACCAACAGGATATGCCTTCCCCTGACCGCGTCTGCGTCCGCGCAAACGAAGGCACCCTCCACGTTGCCGAGCCGCTCCTCCCGCCCCAAAAGCATTTGCGCGCGAGTGTTGCGAATGCGCCTGAGCGGCTCGCAAAAGCGCGCCGGAAAACCGCCCATTTCCAATCCGGCACTTATTTCCAGCGCCAAAAGCGCGCTTTGATTGAAACCGCGCAGCCTGAGTCTTTTTGGATGGAGCGGCACCGGCACGACCAAATCCGGCAACGGCACCTCCGAAGACTGCAAAGCCCTAAGGCAGATTTGGGCCAGCGGCGCATACAAAAAACGCGCGCCGCCGTATTTGAAGGCGTGCACGCTTTTTCTGATTTCCTTTTCCTTATAAGAAGTTGCTCCCAAAATCCCTTCGAGCGCATCCGCTCGGCGGCAAGCATGGCAAGTACGGCCGTCAGGCGTTTCCAGCTTTTGACAGTATGGGCAACTTTGCGCGGCCAACACCGAAACCTTGGCGACACACTCAGTACACAACCATTCGTCGTATTTGCCGCAACCAAAACAGCGCAAAGGAAAAAGTGCATCCAGCAGCACTTTCCCCCAGACGTTTAACATCGCTTGCCCTTTTTGCTTGAGCGACATCTCCATGCCGCCATCTTAACACCAATTCAGCGCGCGGAAAATTCCAATTCCTTTCCCCGGGAAGAAACTTTCACGGAAAAAACTTTCTTTCCTGCCAGGATATGCGCGGCAAGCTCCATCTCGACAAGCTCGCGCACCAAGGAATCTACCGCCCTGGCTCCTCCTTTTTCCAGAGCGCGTGTGGCAAGCAAAGCAGCCACGCCTTTGCCGAAAGAAATTTTCAAAGCCTGCTTGAGCGCTTTAGCCTTAAGCCGAGCCAATTCCCGTTGGGCGATAAGCCTCAGCGCATCCTCATCCAAGGCGTTGAGCGTTATCACCTTGTCCAAACGGGAAATGAGTTCGCCACGCAGCTGCCTGGCCAGCGCCGCTTCGGTCCTTTTGGCGGACCCTTTTTCCTTAGCCGAGCCAAATCCCAAAGAAGCTTGTACCCCCTCAATTCCTCCGCTATTGGCTGACAAAATAATAATCGCGTCTTTGACGCTCGCACCGCGTCCTTCGCTGTCTTGCAACTTCCCCTCCTCCAGCATCGAAAGCAGGATGCCTAGCACGTCCGGATGCGCCTTGTCCACTTCATCAAAAAGAATGACGCTCTGCGGCGCGCGGCGAATCATCTCCACCAGCCGTCCTCCTTCTTCATATCCCACATATCCGGCCGGAGCGCCTACGAGCTTGCTGACGGTGTGCTTTTCCCCCATGTCCGCCATGTCTATGCGGATAAGCGCCTTGGCAGTACCAAAAACTTCTTGCGCCAAAGTCTTGGCCAAGAAAGTTTTGCCGCTGCCGCTGGGCCCGACCAGCAAAAACGATCCCAGTGGACGATCCGGATCCGCCAAGCCGCTGGCCGAGCGCAAAAGGATTCCGGCAATCGTCTTGACCGCCTCTTTTTGTCCGAAAACTTTGGCCCTGAGACGCTTTTCCAAATTTCCGAATGCCGCCCCCGAAAGAGAAACGTCCGCCAAAGGAATATCCGCAATACGCGCCACGGCGCGCGCCACATCTTTTTCGGTAACTTCAGCCAGATGCAAAGAGGCCTTTTCGGCAACTTCTTTTTCCAATTTGCCGATGCGCTCCACCAATTCCTTTTCTTTGCGAATATCTTTGATGGCTTCGTCATATTCTCCCTTTTCCACCATCTCTTTTTTGCGTTTTTCAAAAGCGGACAATTTCGCTTTGAGCCTGATTATCTTGGCCGAAAGCGGATCGGCGCCAAGAGATCCGCGCACGCCGCTGGCCGCCTCATCCAACGCATCCAAAGCCTTGTCCGGCAAGAACCGCTCAAAAACGTAGCGGACACTCATATCCACGGCCGCCTCCAAAGCTCCGTCCGAAATATCCACTCCGTGATGCTTTTCGTAATCACTCCTGAGCGCTTTGAGCAGCACCAGCGTTTCGTCGCGACTCGGTTCTTTGACCGTAACAGTTTGAAAACGTCGGGCCAGTGCCGGATCTTTCTCTATATATTTTTTGTATTCCGCAAAAGTGGTGGCACCGATCAGGCGGATATCGCCGCGCGCAAGCGCAGGTTTCAAGATATTGGCCGCATCCAGCGCGCCATGCGGATTGCCGGCACCCACCAAAGAGTGCGCTTCGTCCACAAAAAGAATCACGTCGCTGCGCTCACTCGCTTCCTCTATCACCTCTTTGAGCCTTTGCTCGAATTCGCCGCGAAAAGTGGTGCCCGCCACCAAGAGCGCCAAGTCCAGCGCGTAGATCTTTTTGCCCAGCAGTGCCGCGCTCACTTTGCCTCGCCCGATGCGCTCAGCCAAGCCGCTTACGATAGCGGTCTTGCCCACGCCCGGATCTCCGAGCAAGAGCGGGTTGTTTTTGGTCTTGCGTCCCAAGATATCCGCGATGCGCGCTATTTCTTTTTCACGGCCGATCGTGCGTTCGCCCTTTTTTTCCACTTGCCGCCCGAGATCGATACAGAACTCCTCTATCGCTCCTATCTCTGGGCCCAATTGGCCGGGAGCGAACGGTCCGCTGGCAAAAGGAGTTTCCGCTCCGCCTTGGGCAAAAGGAAGGCGACCGGCATAAGGACCGACAGCAGAGGAAAGCATTTCCCCGCTCACCTTAGCTTTGACAATAAGCGCACTCACAAAGGGATCTTTTGTTTCCAAAACAGCCAGCGCCAGATGCTCGCTGCCGACGTATGGGTATCCCAAGGATTCCGCCAAGGCCCAAGCGCGCGTAAGCGCTTTGGCCAAAAAAGGAGAGAAAGTTTCCGGCGCTTGCGCGGGTGCCCCGCCGCTGCCCAATTCCTCCAAAATAAGCATGTCGCTTATGCCGAGCGCCCCCAGCAAAGAAGCACCCACGCTGCCGCGCTGCGCCGTAATGGCCAACAGGGCATGCGCGCAGTCCACGCTCGAAGATCCGCGCTCAGCGGCTATGCGCCGCGCTTCTTCCAGGCTTTTTTTAGCATGCGCGCTAAGCCGCGCAAATATGTCCTTTTCCGTAGCTTTTTCCATAAAAGAATATGTTTTGTAAGAAATTTTTTCGCGAGCTGCCCTTTTGAGGCGTCTGTATTGTACGGGCCAAATATGCTTATGTCAACGCAAAACGCCTCTTTTTCCCTTGCCCAAAATCCCCCTGTGTGCTATAGTGGCGTCCGGACAAGAAAAATAGTTCTTCATATCATTCTCAGGGAGGGTTACGCATGGCCACCGAAAGAACGGAAATTGACTACCAAAAAATCCTGGCTTTGGCCCAAGAAACGGCCGAAATCATCAAAAACGGAAACTTGGATTTTTGGGAAACCACCAAGCAAGCGATCAAAGCGCACAGGCTCGATTCGCCTCGCGTGGATGCGGCGACTGTTTTGCGCACCGAAGTGGCAAACCTGCTTTGAGCTTCAAATCTCTTGCCGCCGCGCCAATGGGAAAAATCCCATTGGCTTTTTTTATCTCAAATAAGCTTCAAGGGCGCTCTCTCTTGAATTTTTACCAAAAATATGCTATAATTAAGAAGATAACTACCTTCTCTTTTTTTATGCATCAAAAAACGGCTATTTCCGCCAAATCTCTCGAAGCGGCGACGCGCGCCTACAAACTGGAAATGCAAAAGCTGCAGGGATCCGACTTGAATGCCAAAGGAAAAGAAAATCTTGTCTTCAAGATACTCGCGCGCCAATTTGCCGACATCAACTTTGCCGACAAACAGTCATGGCTCATAGCCATCCACGCGGAATTGGCCAAAGCAAAAATTCTGCGTAAAATAAATGGCAACCCTTACGCCGAAAAAGCTTTGGGTGAGAAAGAGGAAGAAACGGAAAAAGAATTCCCCCTGGCCGAAAAGGAGGCCGAAACGAAAAAAGCCCAGCCGGAAAACATCGCGCGTCCCGAGGAACAGCTGGAACTTTTCGATGAAAGCGCCCTTAGACCCCTTACCAAAAAAGAGCATCTGCGCAGCGCCAAGCCGGTATTTAAAATGAGATAAAAAACTCCTTCCTTTTTGCGTTCACGCCGACACCTCCCTTTAAAAAATGCCGCCCGATTCATGCATCAGGTTTTGCCAGGACTGGAATTAGGCGGCCAAAATGATTTTTCCCGAAATCCCGCACACGGGGTTTTGTTTTTGGCTAAAATTCGGCAAACAATTTTTCCAACTCCTCGGGAGTTTCCACTAGCGCATCCGGGCCATGGGCCAAAAGCGCTTCTTTGGAATTTAGTCCCCAACTTACCGCCACGACGGAAATACCCACCGCCTGGCACGCTTTGATGTCGCGCACTTCGTCGCCCACGTAAACTATTTTTTCAAAAGAAGATCCTTTTTCTTTCAGAATTTTTTGGAGCGCGCGTTTTTTGCCAAAAAGCGGAATTCCCGCCCGCACGAAAGACATCCTTTCCCATTGCTCTTTTTCCAGCACGCTTTTAACAAAAGACTCGCTGTTGGAAGTGGCCAGTCCCGTCTGGTGCGTTTGCTGCAATTTCTGCAAAGCTTCCGCCATGCCCCGAACGAGCATCACCCCTTGCGGGCGCGACCTTACCAGTTCGGTAAGTTCCCGGGAAAAACGCCAAAGTCGCCACCAGCTTATGCCCAGATCTTCCCGCACCATGGCCAGGATTGATTTGCCGCGCATCTTCTCGGCATCTTCAATGGGGGCATAGCCGTATTTGGCAGAAAGCTCGTTGACGCATTGCAAAATGAGCGCGGGCGTATCGGCGATCGTGCCGTCAAAATCAAAAACAATCAACTTGGTGCCGCGCGGAGTTTCCCGGGAGAAATCAGCCATAAGCCACGCCCGCCTCCACCAGCGCCCTGTAATGCTCCGGCCTGCGGCTTTTCAAATAAGAAAGGACCTTGCCTTCTATGCTGGCATCCAGTTCCAGTCCGTGCTCGCGCGCAAAAGAATCAATGCGAGCGGCGGCATTTTCCACTTGCTCATCCAGATCGACCATCAGCTCCACTTCGGCAATAGTGTAGACAAATCCTTCGCCTGTCGTTTCGTCCAGGTCGATGATGAATCCGTCCTTGCGGTATTTTTTGCGCTTCGTCTTGAGCACGCAAATAGGCAAAAAGCCGCCCATGCCCAGATCTTTGGCCAATCCCTGTCCTGGCGGCAAAGAAATGAGCGTGCGAATTTCGGCTTCGTCTTCGGTTTCGTTGTAACGATCCACCCCTTCCCTTACATTTTGTGCCAACGGAACTTTGAGCTGGAAAGAGTCGTTTCTTTCTCTGAGCCACATGTCCCGCCGCCCGAGCGCATAGCTGAGCTTGTCGAAATAAGTGTCCGTTATCTCTTTTTCACCCAAGAACACCGCTCCCTCCAGAAGCTTTTGCCGCTGCTTTTGCGTAAGATGAAATTTCCTTTCAACTTCAATCATAAACTTAACTTTTTCAATTTCCTAAAAGATAACATCCGTCGCCGCTATTTGCCAGCCGAGCAAAAAAACAACCTGCCCGTTTTCAGATATTCTCGTAAACGAGCTCTTCCGACGCAAAAGGATTCTTGATCACCTCAATGACTTTGCCAAAAACCCTGAAATCTCTGCGCATAATCAGCGGCTTGTACTGAGAGTCTTTGGACATGGGGCGCAAGATGAGCGCGTTTTCAGAAAAGAGCGCCTGCTTGATAAGCGCCATGCCGTCCACCACGGCCACCACCTTATCGCGGTCGCAAATATCCTCAGTCAACTGAGCCAGAACGACATCGCCCGTTGCAATGCCCGCTTCCACCATGGATTCGCCAACGGCCCTGAGCGCCACGACTTTTTTCTCATCCACTCCGCCCAAGAAACTGCGGTCCACAGTTACAAATTCGCAAAAATTCTGCTGGGCGAAGACTTCCATGTTGTCGCAACCCGCGCTGGAAACGACCGGCAACGTGACGAGGGCACTTTTTGCGGGAGCCTCCACCAGGAAAATCCCTCTCTTCAAATAACGCGAGCGGCGGATTAACCCTTTTTTTTCCAAAGCTTCCAGATGCTGTGCCGCCGTCCTGGTCGAAGAAACACCCAGAAAACAAGCCACCTCCGTTACCGTAGGCGCCGCACCGGCCATTATCCGCTCGCGCAAAAATTCATACACCCGCCTTTGCTTGGCGGTAAGTTTTTGTTTTGCAAATTGTTGCATTGCCCAATTATACCTCTTGGCGGATGTGTGTACAATTGCCTAGTTATGCACACACTATACACAGGTCTTTTTCTTTTTACTGTATTTTTTTTGCTTATTTAAAAGCCTTTTTTGCCGACGGCGAATTCTTGCGATTTTTTTTCCTGCCACATGTGGATAAGTTATACACACTATACACAAATAGCGCTGCAAATTTTTTCGGGGGCGTCTTTGCGGACAACAAAAAACCGCTCCGGGCGGCTCTCGGTC
>DAOKZJ010000019.1:0-9919 GCA_035325685.1 Candidatus Moraniibacteriota bacterium
TATCTGGGCGTAAAGTTCCATGAATGTGCCGTTGTTGTCCACCACGTGGTCCGCATAGTTTTTGAGATCGCGAATCTGCAGTTCCGACTCATCCTCATGGTCGCGCTTGAATTGCTCGAAAGTCTTGCTGTTGTCATCCGAATTTTCCCCCCTTTGCACTATCCGCTCATAGCGCTTTTCCATGTCCGCCTCCACATACACCAAATGGAAGTGCGGGAGTTTTTTGAGATGCGTTATGTCTGACATGCGTCGCACGCCATCCACTACGACGATATCTTGAGGGGCACCTTCGGCATCATGCATCATGGCGCTGGCCAAGATGTCTTCGCCGTAACTTTTGCGGAGTATGGTTGAAAGGGTCTGGATGTTTTCCCTGCTCTGCTCCACATGGACCCTGTCCAGTACGTCGCGCAAAATCGTGGAAAATCTGAGCGATCCTCCGCCGTATTCCGCCACCACATGCTTGGCAATCGTTCCCTTGCCGCAACCCATCTCCCCCGCGATACCCAATATTAATTTGGCCATAGATATTTGTACCAATCCACTAATTAAAAATCTGGCTTATTTGCTACGATTTTCGAATTTTATTTCATGCCTGGGCACGTATTGGCGACATCTTACTCCGGCCATGTCCAACATTCTGCGCGAAGCTACCCAGGGATCTTCATCATGGTACTTGTCGCTTTCATATATTACTTCCTTTATCCCTTTCTGGATCAGCGTCTTAGCGCACTCATTGCAGGGAAAAAGCGTGCAGTAAAGCTTGGCTCCCGCAGTCGGAGCATTCGTGTTGTATATTGCATTTTCCTCCGCATGCACCACGTATGCATATTTAGCTTCACAAAAACCGCCTTCGCGTCCCCAGGGTAAGTCGCCATCCCCGCATCCACGCGGAAAACCATTATATCCTAATCCCAAAATTATATTATTTGAATCTACGATGCATGCACCTGCTTGCGTGCTGGGATCCTTGGAACGCTGCGCGATAACCCTGCTCATCTGCATGAACGTTTCATCCCAATCAAAATAATCCTTGCGCATTTCGGAAGCCATATTCTTCTTTTTTAATGCTTGTTTTCCTATTGTATCCGCTAAATCCTTCATGGTCAAAGTTTATTAGGCAACAAAAAAACGGCATCCGCAAGGATGCCGTCTTGGGTTACCTAAAAGCTGCCGAAATTAGCCTCTACAAACTAACCCTTATCGCCGGACTCATGGTCGAGCAGACGGAAATATTCAAAATATACTTACCCTTGGCTGCAGCCGGTCTGGCTTTGGCAACAGCCTCCAGAAGTGCTTCGTAATTTTCCATAAGCTTCTCCGCTTCGAACGAGAGTTTGCCGATCACCATATGGATATTGGACGTATTGTCGTTCTTGAAGCTCATTTTGCCTTTTTTGAGCATAGTTACCGCCTCCCCGATCTTGTCCGTCACGGTTTCCGTCTTGGGACTGGGCATCAAGCCGCGGGGTCCCAGGATTTTGGCCACCTGCGCCAACTTGGGCATCATTTCCGGGCTGGCCACCAAGATATCGAAGTCCGCCTTGCCGCCCTTGATTTTTTCAATCAGTTCCTCGCCTCCGATCAGGTCAGCTCCGGCTTCTTCAGCCTCTTTGGTCTTGGTGGAAGTTACCACCGCTACGGACTTGGTCTTTCCGACTCCGTGCGGCAACACCACTGCGCCGCGCACCTGTTGATCCCCCTGCTTGGGATCGATCGAGAGCTTGATATGCACTTCTACCGATTCGTCGAACTTGGCCACGCCAAGCTTCTTTACGAGCTCGAAAACTTCTTTGGCCTCATACTGCTTGCCGGCCTCCAGCTTTTCCGCGGCCTGACGATACTTCTTACCGTGTTTCATACTTGCGCTGTGGTCATAACGGATAGCGCCTTTTGGCTCAATCCTTCCACAAATTAAAAATGATCGAGATACAAGATACGATAACCAAACAGCTTCCGCTAACCAAAAATCCAATTGCAACCGACTTGGTTATTGATTATTGAATTTTGAAATTTGTTTGTTTCTTGCTTCTTGGCGCTTGGTTATTATTCTTCGATTTTAATCCCCATCGAGCGAGCCGTCCCGGCGATGATCTTGGCGGCACCCTCGACGTCATTGGCATTAAGGTCCTCCATTTTCGCCTGCGCTATTTCGCGCACCTGCTCCATGGTCACCTTGCCGACTTTGTCCTTGAGTGGATTAGCTGCGCCTTTTCCCACTTTGGCCGCTTTTTTGAGCAACTCCGCCGCCGGAGCGGTCTTCATGATGAAATCAAATGTGCGATCCTCATACACGGTTATTTCCACCGGCACAACATCCCCCATCCGGTCACGCGTCGCATCATTGAAGCGGGTGCAAAATTCCTGGATGTTGAGGCCGTGCTGTCCGAGCGCCGGACCCACCGGAGGGGCCGGATTGGCTTTTCCTCCCTGCACTTGCAATTTGATAACTGTCTTGATTTTCTTGGCCATAATAATTCACTTAGCATGTAACATGTAGCATATAGCAACAAACCATCTCAGAAGCAAAAATGCTGTCGCAATTGTTACATGTTATATGTTTTATGTTACATGTTTCTAAATTTTCTTCACCTGCAAAAAGTCCAGTTCCACCGGCGTTTCGCGTCCGAAGATGGACACCAGCACCTTAACCTTCCCTTTCTCGTCATCGATTTCTTGCACCTTACCGTCAAAATCCTTAAATGGTCCGTCATTTATCTTGACCGCGTCGCCCACGGCTACATCGATACGATACTTGGGCTCCGCCACTCCCATGCGCTTTTTGAGCATTTCTATCTCTGCCGGATCTACCGGAGTCGGAGTGGTTCCCAGTCCGATGAATCCGGTCACGTTGGGCGTATTGCGCACCACATACCAAGAAGCATCCGTAACGATCATTTCCACCAGCACATACCCGGGATAAATCCTTTCTTCCACGACCGTGCGCTTGCTGGCCTTTATCTTGATTTTCTTCTCCTTGGGAACCATCACGTCAAAAATCAGGTCCTGCATATCCATGGATTCGATGCGCTGCTTGAGATTGCGCGCCACGTTATCCTCATAGCCGGAATACGTGTGGATTACGTACCAGGCCCGCCCGTGATGCTGAGTTTGCTTAGCCATTCTCGTAGTATTATTTGATGATGAATTTCTGCAGAATGTAACCGAAAGCATGATCCAACCCTCCCAGAAATAAAGCCATTGCCACGCTTACCGCAACCACCAAGGAGGTATAATTGACCACTTGCCTTCTGTTTGGCCAATTGACTCTCATCAACTCCCCTTTTGCTTCCCTGATAAATTCCAAGACCTTATTCATGTGAAATGTAACATATGACATGCAGCATAAAAACAAGAGCAGGCCTTTTGTTGCGTCTTACCTGTTATATGCTTTACGCCACATGGTTTTCAAGGGTTTTTTAAAAAGCCCCTGGAGGCTTTCTCATGGCTTAAATATACCGCAAGCTGCCAAATCTGTCAATAATTGCAAATCCATAACAAAACTCCCCTTGCGGGGAGCTTATTCGTGGGCGATCCAGGACTCGAACCTGGGACCTCGTCATTATCAGTGACGCGCTCTAACCACCTGAGCTAATCGCCCAATGTGGACCGGACAGGACTTGAACCCGCTACCTCCTCAGTGCAAATGAGGCGCTCTACCAGGTGAGCTACCGGCCCATATATTCTTTTATCTAAATCCAATACCGCTCCGTGCAATAAATTGGGAATGCGTGCGTAATCTCCGCTCTCGGAAAAACCTCGCTCACACACTATGCGAAGCGTTGCGAGCAGGCCCCCTATGCCAGAATAATTGCCAAGCAATATTCCAGCCACAAGGACAATTATACCAAAGGGGGATAATTTGTCCATACCCAGGGTTGCGCTTTATTCAAAAAAGGAGCAAAATTAAAATGTCCTTGGAGTGTAAATCCAAAGCAAGGGAGGCGAAAATATCATTTTTCGAGTCGAATGCAACCACTTCCTTAAAAACTGAATGCGAGGTATGCCATGCTCCCAAAAACATTTTGCCCGTCATCCTCAATCGCTGCCCAACAAGCAAAAGATAAGATATTCAAGGAAATTTCAGAGATGCATAATCCCACCTGTGGATTATCAGATTTCATTGTACAAAAAGGCGGTTTCCAGGTACCTGAAACTCCTGAGGAAAAAAAGGCTTGGCTCAAAAATCGCCGCAGCAAATCGCAGCCAGAACTGGCATATCCAGGCTGCATAGCTGAAGAATGATGATCTTTAATTCCATACAAATGGGAGGCGCATTATGAGCAAAAAAGTTCCTAAAAGAAAAAAGAAGATGCGCCGCACAATCGCCAAGCTCCGCAGGCACCAAGAAAGGATGGCAGACCTCAATGATCCCGCCAAGGTTGCGCTGCCTGAGACCGCAAAGCCGGTAGGTCGAACAGCCGTAATAAATCGAATTCGCGAATTAAATGGCCTGCCGCCGATATAAAGAACTAACAAAAGCCCGACAATTGAACTGTTGGGCTTTTTCAATACCTACCTCACTACCGCTTCAAATATTTTTGCACGCTATTGGCCGCGATCGCGCCCTCGGCGGCGGCCGTCACGATCTGTTTAAATTTGGCGCTTCCGGTGGTAATGTCTCCGGCCGCCCAAACACCCTTGACGCTGGTGCGCCCTTCCGAATCTACCTCGATGTATCCATCGGCGTCCAAATTCACGCCCAGCTCGCGAGCCATTTCCGTGTTGGGATCCGAACCTATCTCCACAAAGATCCCGTCCACCTTGAGAATGTCAGTGCCTTCATAAATTCCGTCCAAAAGCAGCTCTTCCACTTTTCCTTCGCCGCGAATTTCCTTGATATTCGTGCTGTAAAGTACTTCTATTTTCGAATTGGCTGAGATGGCGCGCATCCAAAAATCCTCGCAACGAAGCTTATCGCCCCGATAGAGCAAGTAAACTTTTTCCGCAATGTCACCCAGATAAACCGCCGCGCCCGCCGCGCTGTCACTGCCTCCAACGATCGCCACTTTCTTGCCGCGATAAAAGAAGCCGTCACAGGTGGCGCAATAACTGACACCTTTTCCGGAAAACTCTTTTTCCCCCTTGACTCCCAGATGCCGATGCTTGGTCCCAAGCGCCAAAAGCACGGCGCGCGCCTCCGAAACCGCGCTGCTGCTGAGTGAAAGCCTGAAACCCCCTTCGGTTTTGGAAATTTCATCCACCAAGGCCGTTTCCATTTCCACTCCGCAGCTTCGGGCATGTTCTGTCGCTTTTTGGGAGAATTCAAAACCGGAAACCTTCTCCGTCCCCAGCCAGTTGCCTATTTCGTGCGTTTGTGAAGCCAAGCCACCCCAAATACCCCCGACAACCTTCACCTTCAAACCATAGCGTGCCGCATAAACCGCCGCGCTCAATCCTGCCGGACCGGCACCCACAATAGCCAGATCATAAACCATATAGCATACGGCATGCGCCAAATAGCAAACTGTATTTGCTACCTGTTTCATGCATTACCTTTTTCTTTTTATAAATTTTCCTCCAGCTCTCGCTTGAGCTCTTCCTTGGGACGGAAACCTATGAACTCGCCCACCACCTGTCCTCCCTTGAAAAGCTTCATATTCGGTATGCTTTGGATCTGGTAGCGCATGGCTATCTCCTGGTTGGCTGCATTTTCCACGTCCAGCTTGGTAATTTTCACCTTGCCGGCCAATTCTTCGGCCAATTCATCCAGTACCGGGGCCATCATCCGGCAAGGACCGCACCAGGGCGCCCAAAAATCCACCAACACCGGAACATCTGCCTGCAACACTTCCTTTTCGAAATCCGCACTTGTAAGCTCTAAGGCTTTACTCATATGTTTTATTTTTTAATCCTTTTAAGTTAACTTCTGATTTCTCATAGCCTGGCACATAAAAGTTTCTTTTTCCAGGCTTTGCCCAGAAATACTCAAAAAATGCGCTGAGCTGAAATATCATTCCCTACTTCATGCGGAACAAGGTTTTGAGATAAGCTTCATTTACGGTATTTTTCTTGTCCAACTTGCATACGAAGTCATTTTTGAGCAGCTCTATGCCCAACTTGGATATCGCCTCACGCACCGCCATGATCTGCGTCATGATGTCGATACATTGATCTTCCTGTTCAATCATGCGGCGCACCCCGCGCAATTGCCCCTCGATGCGAGCAATACGGTTGAGCACTTGCTCCTTGGGCTCGGCATTGTTTTTTTTCTTTGGCATATGCTATTTAAAAAAATTAGGATTTGGAATTCAAAATTCAAAACCTCCTCTACCATACCCCCATAGGGTATATTACATCCTGCCCCTTATCCCGTCAAGCGCCGAGACTGGCAATCAAGATAGCTGCGGCCAAAAAAAGCCGGTACCAAAAGAAGGGCGCATAGCCCACGCGCGCAATGAAACGCAGCATAAATTTGATTGCCAGATATCCGCTGCCTGCCGCGGCCGCCACCCCCCAAAAGAGAGAAGCATCCATCCCCTGCAGGAAAACGCCAGGCAATTTAAAAATGGCCGCTCCGGCGATGATCGGTACCGAAAGCAGAAAAGAAAACCGCGCCGCCGCCTCGCGCGAAAGCCCCAGCGCCAAAGCGGCTGTCATGGTTGCCCCGGAGCGGGAAACTCCCGGAATTATCGCTACCGCCTGGGATATGCCCACCCAAAAGGCGTCCTTGAAATTTACAGCGCCAAGATCCTTGCGATGCACCGCATAGCGATCAACTAAATACAAAACAAAACCCACGATGCCCAAAGAAGCGGCGATGATAAAAGGGCTGCGCAAAACCGTTTCGGCCATATCTTCCAAAAAATATCCCACCAAAAAACCGGGCATGGAAGCTACGACCAAAAGCCACGGGAGATTGCTTGCGTATTGCTTATTTCGTATCCTATATCCCGTGTTGAATGCCGAGTTTGAGGCTAGCTTGAGTATTTCCCACAAATCACGCCAAAAATAACCCACCACAGCAATCAGTGTTCCCAAGTGCAACGCTACGTCAAAGGAAAGACCCGGATCTTCCCAACCGGTAAAAAAGGGCACCAAAACCAGATGCGCCGTAGAGGAAATGGGCAAAAACTCGCCCAACCCCTGCACAATTCCCAAAACGATCGCTTGCATTATGCCTTCCGTCATAGCTCGCTTTTCTCTTTTTACGATTTAACATTTTATTGACTACTTGAATTGTACCTGATAGCGTGGAGAAAAGGCAAAGCAGCGAGAAATCGTCCCCTTGGACGGCAATAAAAGACAAGGAGGTTGCCCATGAAAAGCAGTGTCGCAATAGTCGCAACGGCAAATCCCTCCGTCGCCCAGGCGTACGGAGACAAAGAAGCCGAACTCATCGGAATCTGCGCTACGGCTGCAATAATGGCCGTTCTGCTTATTTTCGCCATCCTCCCTCTTTTTTTCAGGAAAAGAAATCCGTCGGCGAAAAAGGCCGCCTCCAAAGACTGAGAAATCGCCCCCAAAAGCGAAAAAGGCCTGTCAGCAAAAAAGCTGGCGGGCCACTTCTTTATATTATACACCTTTCGACCGAAAAAGTCAAGAAATTTACACCTCGTCCTCTTCCTTTTTGGCCACCAATACCATATTGCGCCCTTTTACAATTTCGCATTTTTCTACCCGAAAACCGGCGCGAGAAAAAAGCTTCCGCAATTCCCTTTTGCCAAACGCATGATGGAAACGCTCGAATTTGCGCCCTTGATTATCCGTAAAAGATATCTGGCAATCATTCCAATCCAATTGGCTTTTGCCCCATAATTTAGCGCGCCAATTTTTGAAAATATTTTGAAAATACTTTGGCTGCCACAAATTCCAAACGGTCACGATCACATAGCCGTCTTTTTTGACTATACGCCGCAATTCTCTGGCCATTTGCGCGCGATAAGCGTGCGAAGGAAAATGATGGAAAACCGCAATGGAAAAAATCGCGTCAAACTCCCCCTCCGCCCAGGGCAATTTGCCGCTTTGCGGGTCAAGTTTTACAAATTCACACTTAAAATTATCCCTGGCAATGTCCACAAGTGCCTGCGACACATCGGCCCCGACATAATCAATGCCCCCTGTCTCGCTCAAAAAAGCAGCCAGGCGGCCACTGCCACACCCGAAATCCAGCACTTTATCGCCCGGCTTGACGTATTCCTTGATAAAATCAAATTCCCGCCAAAAATGTTTGCGTGTCTGGGCAAATTTTTTGGCAATCAAATCGTAACCCGATTCGGTTTGCGCTAATATTTTTTCCGCTGTTTTTTTGTCCATATGCCAAAGCATAGCAATAAACCCATGCGCTCCACAAGCCGCGCCTAAGCTTGCCGCAAACACCCCGATAGGCTAGGCTTGAAAATATGGCAAACTACGAACCATTCATCTTGGCCGCCCTCGAACAGCTGCCCGCAAAGCAGGTCGATTTTCTTCATCTGAAAAAACTCCTTTCCAAGCAATTCAAACTGCCTATTCCGACCAATGCTGATTTGCGCGATGTTTACGAAAAGTTAGTCCTGGCCAAAAAAATAAGGCGCTGCGAGCGGCTTGAACAGCTGCTCAAAACCCGCGCCGTACGCACCCAGTCCGGTGTGGCCGTGGTGGCGGTGTTGACCAGACCCTCGGCTTGCCCGGGAAAATGTCTGTATTGCCCCAGCGAAAAAGGGATGCCCAAGAGCTACCTGTCCAACGAGCCGGCCGTGATGCGTGCGATCGACGCCAAATTCGATCCGTACCGCCAAGTGCAAAACCGCTTGCGCTCTCTGGAATTGAACGGCCACTCCACGGACAAAATCGAACTGATCGTGATGGGCGGCACATTCAGTTACTTCCCCAAGACTTATCAGAAAAAGTTTATTTTTCAATGTTTCAAAGCTTGCAACGATTATCCAAAAGTTTCCAATTTCCAATTTCCAATTTCCAAAATATCGGAAAGGCTTTTGCATGAACAAAAAAGAAATGAAAAAGCCAAGCACCGCATCATTGGCCTGACCTTGGAAACTCGCCCCGACTACATCGACGAAAAAGAGCTGCTGAACTTCCGCCGCTTGGGCTGCACGCGCGTGGAGCTGGGCGTGCAAAGCATTTTTGATGACGTCTTGGAGCTTAATAAGCGCGGCCATTTGGTCGCCCAAACCATCCGCGCCACCAAGCTGCTCAAGAACGCCGGTTTTAAAATCAATTACCACATGATGCCGGGATTGCCCGGCTCCAACGTGGAGCGCGATTTGGAGATGTTTAAAAAATTATTTACCGACAGCGCTTTCCAGCCGGACATGCTCAAGATTTATCCCACCGTGGTCTTAAAGGACAGCGAACTTTACGATTTATGGAAAAAGGGCGCCTACGCACCGCTGGACGATGCCGCCTTTGAAAAATTGGTTTTGCAAATCAAGCGCGAAGCCATCGTCCCTTACGTGCGCATCGCGCGCCTGGTGCGCGACGTGCCCACCCCCTCGATCGTTGCCGGCCCGATCGTATCCAATCTCCGGCAAATCATTGCCCCCAAAACAAGCTGCCCCTGCATCCGCTGCCGTGAAGTAAAGGGAGATTTTGACGCTACTGAAAAAATTGTCCTGGAGCGCCTTGATTATGCCGCTTCCGACGGCCAAGAAATATTCTTACAATATGTCTCGCCGGACAAACAAAAATTGTTCGCCCTTTTGCGCCTAAGAATTCCTGAAAGCGCGGCCCCTACAGTGGGAGCTAAACCTCTTTTGCTACCAGTTTTGAAAAATGCCGCCCTGATCCGCGAAGTGCACACTTACGGAAAATTAGCCAAAATAAACACGCAGGAAAAAACATCTCCGCAGCACATCGGCTTGGGTAAAAAACTTTTACTTGAAGCCGAACGGATCGCCAAGGAGGAATATGGCTTCAAGAAAATCGCGGTCATTTCCGGCGTGGGCGTGCGCGCCTATTACCGCAAGAGCGGATATCG
>DAOKZJ010000019.1:10019-15086 GCA_035325685.1 Candidatus Moraniibacteriota bacterium
AATATGCCAAAAATCATCATCGCTTCAGGGCCGGTAATAGTGGAAGAAAATAAGGTATTGCTTAATAAGCATGGCGACACGCCATTTTACAAATTTTGCGGAGGCAAGGTGGAAGATTATGAGCATGATTTAATTTGGCATGCACAAAGGGAATTAAAAGAAGAAATGGGATTGGATATGGAGATTATAGATCCTAATCCGTTCTTTCTTTACACGACAAAAGAAAAGGATAGTGAAAAAATAGACGTAATCTTGGTGCATTTTTTAGCCAAAAGCATAGGCCAAATCAAGCCCGGCGAAGATATTCGCGAATGGGCTTGGGTTCCCCTTTTAGAACTCGAGGCGTTGGTCAAAAAAGACGAACTTGCGCCCAACATCATCCCCGCTCTCAAACACTTCGGTTATCTCTGAACCCAAGAAAATTGCATGGACCCAAAAAAGCAGCCCTTGAAAGCTGCTTTTCTTTTTTGTTTCTCTTTCGGTAAAGTCAATCCGCAGCCAGCTGCCCGCAAGCTCCTTTGATCTCCTCTCCCAAAGATTTGCGGATCGTGGCGGATATTCCCATTTTCTTCAGCTCTTGCTTGAAGCGCACCGTCCTTTCGCGGGTGGAAGGCATGAAGATGTCCGAAACCGTATTGTAGCGGATCAAATTGACATGGAGCAGCGGCAAATTCCCTATCGACTTTAAATACGCAGCCAAATTTTTGGCGTCCAAGGCGCGATCGTTCAATCCTTCCAAAAGGATGTACTCAATAAAAACCTTACGTCTGGTTTGTTGAAAATAGGCCTGCAAAGCCTTCTTGAGACTCGCCAAATCGTCTTTTTTGTTTACCGGCATCAAATAGCCGCGTTGCTCATCGGTGGCAAAGTGAAGTGAGAGCGCCAAGTTCACTTGCGGAAATTCCTTGGCCAACCTCATAATTCCCTCAGCGACGCCGGAAGTGGAAACAGAGATGGCGCGCATACCGAAAGCAAACTGTTCCGGATCAGTAAGGATGCGGATACTTTGAGATACATTCTCCCAGTTGTTGAAGGGCTCGCCCATGCCCATATAAACGACGTTGGTTACATCGAAATTTCGAAGCAGATGTTTGTTATTCTTTAGATATTGGCGCCAAAAAAGAATCTGGTCGGTTATCTCTTCCGCTACAAGATTGCGCCGAAAACCCATCTGCCCGGTGGCGCAAAAGCGGCATCCCATGGCGCAGCCGACTTGGCACGAAACGCAAACCGACCAAAGCCCTTCCTTGGGGGAAATAAGCACGGTCTCTATGCTGCTGCCGTCGGAAAGCTTGAGCAGCGCTTTGGCGCTGCGCCCATCTTGCGATCCGTGCAGTTGCAGCACTTCAAAAGAAAGCAAGGGGAAATCGCGCGCCAGCAAATCGCGCAACTCTTTGGGCAACGTCGATATTTGGGAAAATGACGAAATTCCCTTTTGGAAAACGGCTTCTTTGACCTGCCCGAGCCTAAAACGGGGTTGGCCGTGTTTTTCCAAAAAAGAGGCTATTTTTTGCGCATCCATGCTTGTTTTTTTCTCCTAAAAAATACTGCCCGATAAACCAAGCGCCTTATTTAATTGCTAACACGATAAAGGTGATACTTGCAAGCGTCATGGCCACAACAGACAGCCAGCCAAAAAAACGCACCCAGCCCGGATGCCTTTCGTCTCCCATAAGCAAAACGTTGTCCCCCACCAACATAATCACCACCAGCAGCGGGATGGCAATTATTCCGTTGACAAAGGCGCTGCCGTATAATGCGGCGATCGGATTTATCTGAAAAAAATTAAGTCCCAGCCCTATCAGAATAGACAGGGCGATCACGCTATAAAATCTTTTGGCATGTGAAAATTTCTCTTCCAATCCGCCGTTCCATTTCATGAGCTCTGCCAAAGCATATGCGCTTGACCCGGCCAAGATCGGAATAGCCAAAAGACCCGTACCGATTATTCCCAAAGCGAAAAGTAAAAAAGCATGATCTCCGGCCACTGGCCTGAGCGCACTGGCCGCTTCCTCTGCCGAAGCGATATGCGTTACCCCGTTTCCGTTAAGGGCATGAGCGGTCGTTACGATGATGAAAAAGAACACCACATTCGCCAAAATCATGCCGGTATTCACGTCCGTACGCATCTTGGCGATACGATTAGCCCGGATATGGCGGCGCTCTTTGCAACCCAAAAGCTTCCCTTCCTCCACCTCCTCTGAAGCTTGCCAGAAAAAAAGATACGGGGTGATGGTGGTGCCGAAAACCGCAATCAGCGCGAATATATATTCCTTATTAAATTTGAAACTGGGAATAAACGCGTTTTGAAACACCCATGTCCAGTTTATGTCCAGCATTAAGCCGGCCAAGATGTATGCCCCCACCGAAAGGGTGAGCCATTTAAGAATGCGCACGTATATATGATATTGCACAAGCACTTCCACCAATATTATGGCCAGCGCAAACAAAAAAGCACCCGTGGCGTAAGAAATGCCCGAAACCATCTCCAAAGAGGCGGCCATGGCCCCCAAATCCGCCCCGATGTTAACTATGTTCGCCACAACCAGCAAGACCACCACAGCCACAACCAGGGGTCGCCGATAATATTTTTTCATGGCTCCTACTAAACCTTTGTTGGTCACTATCCCAATACGTGCACATGCCTCCTGCACGGCCAGCATCATCGGAAGGAGCCAGATAGCCAACCAGAGCATCCCCAGGCCGAATTTGGCGCCGACCGCCGAATAAGTCCCTATCCCGGAAGGATCATCATCCGACGCGCCGGTAATAAGCCCGGGCCCAAGCGCCCGCAGGAAAAGTTTAGCTTTCTGCCGAGGATTGGCAATCAAGTCCGCTACCCGCCGTGCTTCTTCTGCGGCGATATGCACCGTCCCATCCAGGGCTTTGATTGCCTTCACCTCTCCCCAGACGACCAATTTCTTGGCCAGCACCAAAGGTATCCCCAGTTCCCGCCTAAATTCGGAAAGAGTAAGAGTGCGCGCCAAGGAAGGATCTTTTTTGTTTTGCGAGCCCAAAAATGAAAACATTTTTGTTTTTGGATAATTTTTTTCAAATACGACAAACCTCCTGCAACATTTTTTGCCTAACTTCAAACCATCTCTCCCAAAATGCTCTCGTACTCACCCATTTCCGCTATCATCATGATGACCTTGGCCAATTTATCGCTATCATGACGGATAAACGCGCGCTTGGAGCTAAGCATATCCGCGACACTGTAGCGCACCTGGGCATTGCTGAGCATATCCGTCCTCACCACCCTATAGTTGCGCTTGGCCGCTCTTGGGGCATCGAAAGTAACCAGCATCTCGCGGGCCGCCTCATATTTTTCCAGCACGTTTTTTCGCGGCAATTTGGTATTGAAGGTGGCGTAGTCTATCCGCCCCTTCCCTATGTATTTTTCCACTTCTTCCACATAATCGTCCAGGGTAAAACCTTCGCTGTGCCCCGGCTTATTTACCAGATTGCAATTGTACACGACTTTGGCCGGAGTTTTTTTCACCGCTTCCGCAATCCCTTTGATCAGAAAATTGGGCAAAATGCTGCAATAATGATTCCCCGGTCCGATTACGACCAAATCCGCCTGCTCAATGGCGCGGATCGCTTCCTTGTTGGCCCTCACGCGCGGAGAAAAATACATTTTCTCCACTCCTTTTTTTTGCAGCTCCTGGCTATGGTTTATCTCATTTTCCCCGTTCAAAACAGTTCCATCCCCCAGCTCCATGAAAAGCCTGGCATCTTGGGCGGTAACCGGGAGAACTTGGCCCTTCACGTTAAGGATTCGTCGCGCCTGGTAAACCCCCTCGCCAAAGCTTCCATGAATTTTTTCCAACGCACTCAAAAAAATATTGCCGAAACTATGCCCCTTGAGCGCTCCCTCTTCGAACCGATAATTCATGAGCGTACGGAGCTGCTCCGAAGAATCGCTGAGGGCCACCAAGCACTGGCGCACATCGCCCGGCGGCAACACTCCCAGTTCGTCACGCAAAACACCGGTCGAGCCGCCGTCGTCCGCCATGGAAACGATTGCCGAAATATCGACCGGATATTTCTTGAGGCCGCTGAGCAGCGTGAAGCTGCCCGTGCCGCCGCCAATGGTAACTATTTTTTTTGTTTTCACTTCAGTTTAAACAACTACTATGTTAAGCAGCTTTCCGGGCACAAAAATGATTTTCTTGATCTCTCTTCCTTCGGTATAAGGACGGATCCTTTCGCTTTCCAGGGCGGTTTCCTTGATTTCATCTTCGGTCACGTCCGCCGCCACCAGCAGGCGCTCGCGCACTTTGCCGTTGATTTGCACCACCAGTTCCACTTCTTCGTCTTTGGCCAACTGAGCATCATATTGCGGCCAGGCAGTCAAAAATATTGAGTCGTTGCCGCCCATAGCCTCCCACAACTCCTCGGCCATATGCGGCGCAAAAGGCGCAAGCAAGATAAGCAGCTTGCCGTAATCGTCCTTGTTCACCCTTTCCTGCTTCTCCACGCTGTTAGCCAAAATCATCAGCGCGCTGACCGCCGTATTGAAGCGGAAATTCTCAATATCCTCCGTCACTTTCTTGATGGTCTTATGCAGCAAAGAAACGAATTTCTTGTCGCTCAAAGATTCATCCACTTTCTGTTGGGCGCGCCAAATCTTTTCCAAAAACTTGCGCACGCCACTCACGCCCGCCGTACTCCAGGCCACGTTTTGCGTAAACGGACCCATGAACATTTCATAGGCGCGCATGCTGTCGGCGCCGAATTGCGCGATGATGTCGTCCGGGTTGATCACGTTGTTCCAACGCTTGCTCATCTTGCGCCCGTCTTCCGCTTGGATGAGTCCCACATGCACCAGCTTCTTGAACGGCTCCGCGGTGGACACCACGCCGATGTCGAACAAAAACTTATGCCAAAAACGCGCATACAACAGGTGGCGCGTGGCATGCTCCGCTCCGCCCACATACAAATCCACCGGCATCCATTGTTTTTCCCGTGTCGGCTCAATCAGTTGCTGGCGGTTTTGGTGGTTGATTGTGCGCAAATAATACCCGGTCGAACCCGGCCCATTCGGGCTCGTGTTCGGTTCGC
>DAOKZJ010000020.1:0-6899 GCA_035325685.1 Candidatus Moraniibacteriota bacterium
AACCGGATTTCAAATATTTTTCCCGTTTTCGTCCCGATTCATAATCCTCTTTCCTTTCAGGACTTTCCCCATTGTACCGAAAATCAGATATTTGTCCATACCCCGAAAAACCCCCCTTTATGGCGCGGCTGCTTCGGGATTTGTTTGGGTATTTCAAACGGACATAAGAGCCCAGACGTTCACTAAAAGGGCTAGCGTGAAAAACAGCGCGCCCCAAAAACATTTGGAAGTGAACGGCTTCTGGTGCACGCCTATCGAGCAGGTGTCGCATTTGCCCGCAAGTACCAAATACCAGTTATACCAGGCATAAGCGGTTCCCAAGACAAGCACCGCGAACTCTACCCATAAAATTGAACCGGTTCCCATATTTTTTTTATTTATCTTTTAAGCTTTCTTGCGCTTTCTGCCGTAAGCGTCCGCCGCCTTAAGGGCAGCCAGCACCGCTTCGGCCGTAATGGGCACCAATTCGTTGTAAATGGTCTCTCCCTGGGCGCAGGCTTTTTGAGCTACTTTGCGCAATTCTTCTTCACCTGCATTTTCTAGGCCCACTTCGGCCAAGGTAGTGGGCAGGCCTACCGCTTCGCAAAATCCATAAACCTCGTCCATAAGGCCTGGTTCCTTGTCGGTCAAAAAAAGTTCCGTCAAAACTCCGATCGCCACTTTTTCCCCGTGATAATAAGCGTGCGTCCCTTCCAGGGCCGTCAAGCCGTTATGCACCGCATGGCACGCGCCCAGACCCCCGCTTTCAAAGCCCAGCCCGCTAAGCAAAGTATTGGCTTCGATTACGCGTTCCAAGGCGGGCGTGACCGCTCCGGCTTCTGCCGATATCTTCGCCTCCACCCCGTAATCCAAAAGAGTGTTATAGCAAAGCTCAGCCAAAGCGTAGGCGCTCATGGTCCCCACGTTGCCGGTCATATTGCCGGCATATTTTACGCGGCAGCTTTCGGCCTCAAACCAAGTAGAAAGCGCATCTCCCATGCCGGCCACCAAAAATCTCACCGGAGCCTGGGCCACGACCGCGCTGTCCACCAACACCAAATCCGGATTTTTAGGAAGCACCAAATAGCGCTTGAACGTTCCGTCTGCTTCGTAAATGACCGAGAGCGCGCTGCACGGCGCATCCGTAGAAGCAATCGTCGGCACGATAATCACCGGCAACTTCAATTCGTAAGCCACCGCCTTGGCCGTATCGAGCGCCTTGCCGCCGCCGACCCCGACCAGGACATCCGCGCCCTTTTCCTTGACAGCAAAAACCAGCCTGGCGATCTCTTCATCGCTGCACTCTCCCTGGAACTGCTCGTAGACGACTTCCGTTGCCTTGGCGATGCTTTCCTTGTGGGTCGGCAAGATCTCCTCCAGAGCGTATTTGTCACAAACCGCAAATCCTTTTTTGCCATAACGCGCCAGTTCCTCCCCCAGCTTGGCGAGAGCATCCGGTCCCTGGGTATAGCGGCCCGGAAAAATGCTTGTTTTGAGCATATTTTTGTTTTTTTATTTTTTTTAGCCAAACAAAAAGGAAACGGGCGTCCCTAAGGAGTCACCCGTTTCCCAACTTTTCCAGTATAGCATAATTTGGCGCTGCCGTCTACACTCACCACCCTTTTCCCGAACCCCTCTCCGCGGTACAATAGAAAAAAAATTAGCTGCTTATGCTATATTTCCTTTTCTTTGCCACGCTATTTCTGACTTTCTTCATGATATCCGTAAACCTGGATATCCTTTATACCTTCCTGCTCAAAACGCCAATGCTGCCCACTTCCGCCGCTTCCTTGCGGGGATTAAAGCTGGTTTTGGCCGAATACGGTAAGGACAATTTGCGCTTTTACGATTTGGGATCCGGCAACGGCAAGGTAACCTCGTTCGTGGCAAACAACTTTCCCCGTGCCGTCTGCACCGGCGTAGAGCGTAACGTCGGCGCTCTTTTGAAAGCGAAAATGCGAAATGTTTTTGCAAAAAACAAAATTTCTTACAAATATGAAGATCTCTTCACCACAGACCTTGGAAATGCCGACGTCGTATACGCTTATCTTTTTCCTCAGATTGTCCATCGCCTGGAAAACAAACTGGAAAAAGAATTGCGCCCTGAATCGCTTGTGATCCTCAATACCTTTCCCCTAAAGCACAAGCTTCCGGAAAAAATAATCCCCCAAGCGAAAGGAAAGCTCGGGGGATTATATGTTTATAAATACTGAGGATTCTCTTGCGGCGGCTGCCTTTTGAAACAAAGATAGCTGCAAGCGAAATAGTGCCTTTCAAGAGCCAAGCGATCCGGTATAGCGGGCATTCGCCGCGTGCCAGCAAAGCACCTTCATCACCGCTTCGATATAGTCGGCTCTTTTGGTTCCGTAATCAGCGATGAAGGCATGCTCGAACACATCAACCACCAAGAGCGGCTCGCAGGAAACCAGATGACCGCCGTCATGCTCCCCTATCCAGGAGTTAAAAAGCCTTCCCGCCTGCTTGTCGTAATAAAGCACCGCCCAGCCGATGCCACGCATGGAAAGCACTCCTCGGAAATCCTGTTCCCAATTTTCCACGCTTTGGAAATCCTCCTCTATTTTCTTTTTGAGCTCGCCGGCTTCTTCTATTCGGGAACCGCCTTTCATGAGGTTGCCGAAATATAATTCATGCATCCGCATCCCGTCGAACTCCCATCCGAATCTCCTTTTGAGCTCCGCATATCCAGGAGTTCCGACCTGCGCTTTTTTCAGCTCTTCCGAAACCGCATTGGTGTTTTTCACATATCCCTCATAAAGGCCGAAATGGGCTTGGAGCAGATTTTCGCTAAGCCCTTCGATGCCCAAGAGATGACCGAATTTTTGCGCTTCGTACATATAGCCACATCTTCAAGCTCTTAACGTTACCGCCGCTTTAACGTTAAAATCTCGCATAATAAATATTAGACAAAAGAATACTACAAAATTCCTGCTTATTTCTTCTTTGGATGCTTTTTAAGCGCAAACCTCCATGGATATTCTTTGCAATGTTTGGCATAGTCTATCCCGACCCGTCTGTCCGCCACGATATCTTCTGCCGAGATGCTTGCCGTCCTTTTTTCAATCCAAAGCCTTTCACCTTTCGTCATATCCCACCCGTGCAGCTCCTTTCCTATTTGCAACGCGCGACAAACCTTTCCCGGACCGTTGGTTCGGACATAATCCGTTCCCTCCATCTTGACGGCGCGGATCATGACCGCTGCCGGGAAATCCTTTTCCTCCGTCACCACGTTCATTATATGATACATGCCGTAAATAAGATATACATACGCATGTCCCGCTTCGCCATACAAAACCTCGCTCCGCTTCGTGCGCCCCTTGGAAGCATGGCACGCCAGATCATCTTCCCCGATGTAAGCTTCCACGTCAGTTATTATGGCGCGCATCTCTTTTTTCCCGATCTTCCTCACGATCATGCAACCCAAAAGATTTCTGGCGACATCCAGGGTTGGCCTTTGGTAGAATTTTTTCTCAAGAATTTTCATAAAGAGATCCTCGAAAAAATCTGCGCATGTCCCGGCAAGCGCAGCGAGGCGTCCGCTCAGGATTTGGAAGTTTTTCGTCTGATCGCCTCTTCATAAGCAGCCGCCATCTTCTGGGCGCAAACGAAAGAGGTGTAGTGTGCGTGCGCTATTTTTCGGGCGTTTTCGGAAAATTTCATCCGCAAAGCCTTGTCATCAATGAGTTTTTGCACGGCAGATGCGAAAGCGTCTTCGTTATCTTTGACAAGCAGGCCGCTCACCTGGTTCATGACCAAATCCCTTATGCCCGAAGCGAGCACCGCCACAATCGGAAGCCCCGCGTACATCGCTTCGGAAATAACCATGCCTTGCGTTTCGGAGCGGGAAGCATAGACAAAAACGTCTCCTGCGGCATAGATGTTTTTCGTCAGCTCTTTGGGGATGACTCCTTGGTGGATTACTTGTTTTTCCACTCCCCCTTTTTGGATGATCTCTTTAAGCTTGGCAAGCTCATCCCCCTCTCCGGCCAAAATAAATTTTGCCTTTGCGTTTTTCCTGAGTACCTTTACGATCGCCCGCACCAAAAACTGCACATTTTTTTCCGCCGTCAAGCGCGAAAGCAAAAGCAGCGCGATTTCATCCTCCGCTATGTCGTATTTTTTTCTGAATTCTTCCCGTTGTGCCTCGCCAAACAAGTCCGTCTCCACTCCCGTCGCGACTGCGACGATATTGGGGTTGCAAACCCCCCAATTTTGGATTATTTTTTTCACCGACGGCGTCGGCACAACAACCTGATCGGCCTTGTTTGCATATTTGACCGCATTACGGATCGTCCACCAGGCAGAGATTTTCTCGGGAATCAGCGGAAAAAAATGCGCATATTTGTCATAGAGCGTATGCCAGGTGAACACGAGCGGCACGTTTTTCTTTTTTGCCCAACGCCGCGCCTCCCACCCGAGCAAGTTGGGATGCTGTGCATGGATGACGTCGATTTCCAAGTCCTTTAAAATTTTGTGTATCTTAAAAGAAAAAGGGATCCCGATCGGAAAGCGTATCCCCCTGAACTTGAAATCCATCGAAGCGTATCGGTGCACGTTCGGATTCTCATCCGCATATCCCTTGAATTTGGGCGCGAAAACATATACCGTATTTCCGCGCTTTTCTAGCTCCTTACGGAAACTCTCGATCGAACCGCTCACCCCGTAGGGGTTGGGCAAATAATTGTTCGTAAAGATGGCGATTTTCATCATTGTTAGCTTAACGGGCTTACGAGTCGGCAAGTTAAGCGCATAAACCCGTCAACGCGTTAACCCGCCAATGAATACCCGGCTAATTGCTCTCGAGGAAATCAAGGATATCCTGGAACACATGCTCATTGCGTATGTCCGAAATGAAGGTGTGGTAAGCTTTGCGGATATATTTTTTGCGCTTTACAGCGCTGCCAATTCCCTTGTATATGCGCTCAAGGCTCCCTGAAGTCACTATATGGTCATGGGTGGACTGCATGACCAGGACCGGCTGTGTGACGGCAAGTATATTTTTTCGGGCCTCCTGAACCAATTTAAAGGCCTCCAGCACGCTTTTGACCGGGTACGCTTGATATGAAATAAGGCGCGTAATCGAGGTGGCCAGACCGAAGGTAGGCGGGTACCATTTCTTGCGGTATTTCTTTTTCATGCGAAGCAGGGTTTTGGCGACCAAAAGAGCCGCCGGTTCAAACCTCATACGGTACGGAGTGGCCATCAGCACCAGACCGGCCAAATCCTTGTCCCTCTGGGCGGCAATCAAAGCCAGATTTGCGCCGATGGAAGTGCCGACGACATACACCTTCTTGCAGGTTTTGCGCAGTTCCCTTATTCCTTCTTCCACATCCCGTATCCATTTGCCATACTCGATATTTTCCAAATCCTTGGGGACGGTCCCGTGTCCGCTGAGATTGATGCCGTTGACGGTATAGCCGTTTTCATTGAGATATCTACCCAGCCTACGCAATTCATAGGCGGTACTGGTCCAGCCGTGCACCAAAAGGATTCCTTTGCCGTTAGTTCCGGAGAAAAAGAAAGGTTTATCCAGCAGGTGTCGCTCCTCTTTGTACAAAAGACTTGGGTCGGCAAAAAGAATGCTCGTCGCCTTTTTGGCCGCCTTTTTGGCCTCCCTTCTCGCAAATTTTACCAATTCCTTGACCATAAGCTTTTATCCCAGGGTATCCTTTTTTGGCTTTTAGGGCAAGAAAAAAAAAGGGGGTCATTATGACCCCCCTTGCGGGAAAGACTCACCATTTGATGAGCGCCGGGAGCAGGAATGCTCCGGCAAAGAAAGCCCAAAACAGCACCGGAGCGAGCGGAGAGACAACCTTTTCGATCGCGACTCCAAGCTCTTTCATCCTGTCCGGCTTGGCTGCCGAACGCCTCCAAGTGATTGCCGCCGTCATGCAAATCACCTCCTCTCCCTAAAAGAACTTCGCTCAGCCAGGTATTATGCTTGCTCAAAAAAATTCCGTCAAGCCGACTCCATTCCGTTGCCGTTTTCCCGGAGCAGTTTCTTGGCCTGCCAATTCTTATAAAGCGTTATGCCGACAAAAGTGACTGCCGCCAACGCGATCGCGATCCACCCCGCCCAGCTGATGTATTGTTTTATTTCTTTCCACAGATAACCGTAAAAATATCCCATCGCCACCAAAAAACCGCTCCAAACCACCCCGCCCAAAACGGAATAGGTGAGAAATTTCTTAAAATCCATCTTCACGATGCCGGCCGCAGCAAATGTCGCCCAACACAATCCCGTGGTGGATTTGACCGCAAAAATCGTCTTGCCGCCATGTCGCTCAAAATACCTTTCCATCCTCAGCACCATTTTTTCCGTAATACCCATGTATCGTCCAAAACCGCGCACGAACCCCATCCCCCATTTGTATCCGGCGCCATAAAGCAAAACGTCCCCCAGCACGTCGCCGAGCATGGAAAGCCCCAGCACGATAACCCAATTGAACGCGCCCAAAGAGGCGAGCATCGCGGCGATGATCGTGGCTACCGGCCCTTCAATAATCATGATCGGCAACATCCCCCAATATCCGTATGTCTGGAGGAAATGAAATACCGTTTGTCCTGTTTGTTCCATTCAGTAATATAAATGACTGCCTAGTCGCAATTTTACACTCAAAACAAAAATTCCGCCACCGCAAGACAAATCCCCGAAAGCATGCCTTGCGGAGTTCGACTCCGATTCGGAGTCTAACTCCGTTAAATACTTCCTGAAAGTCGGCTGCTTCCTTGGGGCGATTTTGCCAGTCCTGCGGGACTTATCGAAAGACTCTTGATTTATTTTTTTCTCTTGCTATACTGGAATTCGTTGTTACCAGTTTAGGTATACGGCGCTATCGTCTAGTGGTTAGGACATCAGGTTTTCATCCTGGTAACCGGGGTTCGATTCCCCGTAGCGCTAC
>DAOKZJ010000020.1:6999-10009 GCA_035325685.1 Candidatus Moraniibacteriota bacterium
TTTTTATTTTTCCGCCTTATCCTCCCGCACCACTTCCAGCAATTTCTTTTTCGCCCTGTTGATGAGCGTACCGACCGTATTGACCGGCTTTTTAAGTATTTTGGCGATAGATTCGTACGTGTATTCCGAAAAATAGCGCATTTCCAAAACCTGGCGATATTTGGGCGGCAACTTGGCCAAAGCCATGTCCACCTCCTGCTTGGTTTCTTTGCGCATCCACGCTTCCACCGGCTCTTGCCCGTCGTCGCTGGCTTCTAGCTTATCTTTGCTGGTTACCATGTCTTCCAAGGAAACGAATCTTTTTTTGCTTTTACGCTTAAGAAAATTGACTGCTTCGTTGTGGGCGATGCGGTATATCCACGAAGAAAACTTGCGATCAGTATCAAAATTTCCGATGCTGCGGTATGTTTTGGCAAACACGTTTTGCAAAAGATCCTCCACTTCTTCGCGATTGCCCACGAGCCGGTAAAGATAAATAAACAGTCTTTTTTGGTAACGCGCAACCAATTCCGCGTAAGCTTCCCTGTTTTGCGTTTGGATCACCTTCACCAAATCGCCGTCATCCAGACATCTGCAGCGGTCAAGGTCTGTTTTGCGGCGAAGAGGTACGCCTGTCTCGTCCGCTCGGCAAGTATAGTCTGTTTCTTTTTTTATTTGCGCAATGCCCTTATCGCCCGCGCGCCGCATCAAAGAAAGCTGCTCGCCTTCGGGCGCGGTTTTATCGTCCTTGGCTAGTTTTATGGGCCTTTCCATACGCGCTTCCTTATGGTACGCTTGCTTATCTGCCAAAAGATCTCCCAAAAAACCCCTTGATTTTGTATAGTATAATAATAACATGAAAATGTCAAGTTTTAAAATACTCGCTGTCGAAACCTCCTGCGACGAAAGCGCCGCCGCCGTGGTTGGCGCGGATGCTTCAGGGCGCATCCGGCTACTCTCCAATATAGTTTCTTCGCAAGTGGAGCTTCACGCCCGCTGGGGTGGCGTGGTTCCCAATTTGGCCGCGCGCGAACATCTCAAAAACTTACCGTTGGTCATAGAGCAAGCGCTGCAAGAATCCGCCCTACGACCCAAGGATATCGACGCGTTAGCCGTAACCCAGGGACCTGGACTCATCCCTGCGCTTTTGGTGGGCACCGAATTCGCCAAAACACTCGCTTATTGCTGGCACAAACCCCTCTTGGGAATCCATCACATCGAAGGACATATCTACGCCAATTTGATTGGCAGCCAAAAATCATCGAAAATAAAATTCCCCGCTTTATGCCTGGTGGTTAGCGGCGGCCATACCCAATTGGTTTTGATGCGCGATCATTTCCGGTATGAAATTATCGGACAAACCCTGGATGACGCGGCAGGGGAAGCTTTTGACAAGGTGGCCAGAATTTTGGACATAGGATATCCGGGAGGGCCGGCGGTTTCCGCGAAAGCCGAAACCGCGAATTGCAAATCAGAGGCTCCAGGCGGCAAAATTACCCTGCCCCGTCCCATGCTGAATAAAAAAGGTTATGACTTTTCTTTTTCCGGACTCAAAACGGCAGTACTCTACGAAACCAAGAAATTAAAAGAGCAGCTATCCGCTGCTGATTACGAAAAGCTGATTCCTGAGATTTGCCGCGAATTCCAGCAAGCCGCCATTGACGTATTGGTCGCCAAAACCATCCAGGCAGCCGAAAAACATGATCCCAAAACCATCATGCTTGCCGGCGGCGTCAGCGCCAACAAGGAATTACGAAGGCAGCTAGGGGAAGCAATTTCCGTATCCATGCCTGATACATGCTACCTGGTACCTGACACAACCCTAACCGGCGACAATGCCGCCATGATTGCGACGGCAGCCGCTCTGCGCTGGAGCAAAATGACTGCACACGAAAAACAAATCGCCCTCGATGGTTGGCAAAATGTCCGTCCCGACGCCAATTTGAAATTAAAATAATTTTTCTTGAAATAAAGCTTTTCAATTGCTACTATTGGAACATAATCACCGCTTGGCTTGCTAACCGCGAGCCATTAACTACGGCTAACCGCTAACTGCCGCCCAACCCATGAAAGAGCTGCCGAAAATTTACGAACCGCAAAAAAACGAAGGGGGGATTTATAAACGCTGGGAGGACGGCGGCCATTTCAAACCGGAAAATTCCAGCGGCAAGAAAACTTACAGCATCGTCATGCCTCCACCGAATGTGACCGGAACGCTCCACATGGGACATGCCGCCATGTTGGCGATTGAAGATATCCTGGTAAGATACAGCCGCATGCAAGGGCAAAAAACCCTTTGGCTGCCGGGAACGGACCATGCCGCCATTGCCACCCAGACCAAAGTGGAAAAAATCCTCCAAGAGCAAGGTTTGTCGCGCCACCAGCTCGGCCGCGAGAAATTCCTAAAAAAAATCGCTTCTTTTGCCCAAGAATCCCATGACACCATCGCCAAACAAGTCCGCGCCATGGGTTGTTCCTGTGACTGGAGCCGCGAAGCGTACACCTTGGACGAAGTGCCCACCAAAGCCGTGCGCTGCGTTTTCAAGATGATGTACGATGATGGCCTTATTTACCGCGGAGATCGCGTGGTAAATTGGTGTCCGCGCTGCCAGAGCACCTTGGCTGACGACGAAGTTGAGCATCAGCCGCAAAAAGCCAAGCTTTACACTTTGCGCTACGCTCCAAACTTCCCTATCGCCATCGCCACCACCCGTCCGGAGACAAAGCTGGGCGACACCGCCGTCGCGGTAAACCCCAAAGATGAGCGCTACCGCCAATTTATAGGTCAAACTTTCCAAGTGGATTTTTGCGGAATAAAACTAAAGCTGAAAGTTATTGCGGATCGCAATATCGACATGAATTTCGGTACAGGCGCACTGGGAGTTACTCCCGCCCATTCCTTGATCGACTGGAAGATGGCCGGCGAACATGACCTGGAAATCATCAAGGTAATTGACGAAAATGCCCGCATCAAAGAAGGTTTTGGCGAATTTTCCGGCAGAAGCGTCCTGGAGGCGCGCGAGTTGGTTGT
>DAOKZJ010000020.1:10109-14418 GCA_035325685.1 Candidatus Moraniibacteriota bacterium
CGCTTCGAAAGGGACTACTTTGGCTGGATGGAAGATCTGCAGGACTGGTGCATCTCGCGCCAAATCTGGTTCGGCCATCGCATTCCGGTTTGGTATAAAGAAAAGGAAATTTACGTGGGAACCGAAGCTCCCCAGGAGGAGGGCTGGGAGCAAGACAGCGACACGTTGGATACCTGGTTTTCTTCGGGCCTTTGGACTTTTTCCACATTGGCAAACAAGCCCGAGCAGATCCGCATAGAAGACGGCCGTTTAATCATAGACAGCGCTGACTTTTCAAATTTCCATCCCACCGATGTTCTGGAGACGGGTTACGACATTCTTTTTTTCTGGGTGGCCCGCATGATCCTTATGACAACTTACGCTCTGGGCGACATTCCGTTCAAAAACGTTTATTTGCACGGGCTGGTGCGCGACGAAAAGGGCAGGAAGATGAGCAAATCCCTGGGCAATGTAATCGACCCCTTGGACATGATCGCCAAATACGGCACGGATGCTACGCGCCTTTCCCTGGTTATAGGCTCCACTCCCGGCAACGACCTCAAACTCAGCGAAGAGAAAATTGAGAGCCTGCGCAATTTTACTAATAAACTGTGGAATATCAGCCGCTTCATCCTAAGCAGCACAGAAAATACCGCTCCGCTAAATCTTGCTGATTTCAAAAGTCTTGTCCGTGAACATGCGGACATTTGGGACAAATGGCTGCTGCTCAGCTTCCAGGAGCTTATCTCGCAGACAGGAAAAGACTTGCAAAATTTCCGTTTCTCCCAGGCTGCGGAAAATCTGCAAGATTTCACCCTGAATACTTTGGCGGATTGGTATTTGGAAAAAGCCAAATTTGCCAAAAATCCGGCCACTCCCCTTATCTTGGACCAGGTGCTTCGGGATCTGCTCAAACTTTGGCACCCTTTTATGCCTTTCGTCACTGAGCATATCCACGACCATCTCGACACCGAACACCTCTTGATTGAAAGCAAATGGCCCCAGGAAAAAACTTATGCCGACTTGGGTGTTTCTGCCTCGGACCGCGCCGGAGTGGAGCTGATTCAAGACATCATCATCGCCATCCGCAACGCCCGCGCCGAAGCCAAGATAAAAGCTTCGCAAAAAATAACCGCCGTTATCGATACCAAAGACTATGTCCCCGGCATGCTGCTGCCGGACGTTAACGGCCTACTAGCTTCCCAGGAAGTTTTACTCAAAAGCTTGCGCAGCGGCGTAGAGAAATTGGAAATAGTTTCTGTCGGCACAAAAATCGAAAACGCTCTCAAGCGCACCATCGCCGGAATAAACATCTTTCTTCCTCTGGAGGGATTGCTCGATAGCGAAAAAGAAAAAGCCAAAGCGAAAAAAAGAACGGCCGAGCTCGAAAAATTCATCTCCGGCCTCGAGGAAAGGCTTGGCAGCGAATCCTTTGTTTCCAAGGCTCCCCCACATGTTGTCGTCGCCCAAAAGGAAAGCTTAGCCAAGGCAAGAGCTGAGCTTGCCGAGCTGAACAAGTATTTAGCCGAAGTTCGCCTCTAATCTTCGTATTCGCATCTGAAAAAATGAAACAGCTGGAATCTCTTTTCTGGGGAGCCATTGCCGCACTCGGAGCGCTTTTTTTGGAGCTTATCTTGGCAAATATCTCCCTTTTCTCCACAGCCAACATGCGCCAATCTATCCTGGGCGCCGTTTCACTCCCGGCGGTTGTTTTGGGCGCAGCCCTTATTGAGGAATCCTTCAAATATTTGATCATCTCGCGCCGGATAAGCTTATTTTCCCTAGGACGCTCCCATATCACGAATGCCTTGCTGTGCGGAGCTGGCTTTGCCACAGTCGAACTGCTCCTTTCCTCGCTGGGAAATTCCTTAAGCCAAGCTTCCGCTTTCCAAATTTTTTCCCTTGCCGCCTTGCACATGCTAACCAGCGCCTACCTCGGTTACCGCATAGCGACAAAGCCCCTTCGCTCGCCTTTTTCCGTTTTACAAATCCTTGCCCTTGCCACTCTTTTCCACACTGTTTTCAATATGTTGATAAGTTTGCCAGAAGATACTGCCACGACTGCTACGGCTCTTCTTCTTTCTCTTTTGGCCCTCCGAACCGCCTGGGATTTGCTTCGCATAAAACGAGTGCTTGCACACTAAGGACCTTGGCTTTATACTTAAGATATCCTTTTTAATCCCTAAGAAGTGGCCGAGTCAAAAGGCTGTGGCCGCAGCTAAATATGGTAAAAACAAAAAGATCTTTCCTTGAGCGCATAACCGGCTCCACGCAAATCGACGATATGCCAAGCCGCGAGGTCCCCATGTATGCCGAGGAAGAAGAAACTACTACTATGATCATGCACAACGAACCTGCAGGACTCTCTTATGAGGAAGAGAATTTTTCCAATGATGCCGAAGGGCAGTTGACCATCGATGTCTATCAGACGGACAACGACATCGTGATCAAATCGACAATAGCCGGCGTGAAACCCGAGGATCTAGACGTTTCCATCAACAACGACATGGTGACGATCAAGGGAGAGCGCAAAAACGAAGAAGCGGTCAATGCGGAAAATTATTATTACCAGGAATGTTATTGGGGTTATTTTTCCCGCTCCGTAGTGTTGCCGGTAGATATTTTGGCCGAAAAAGCTGAAGCTTCCTTGAAAAACGGCATCCTTACCATCCGCCTACCCAAAGCTGATACCACTAAAGTCAAGCGCATTCAAGTTCGCGGCTTTTAACTTCATGTCCGACCTTTGCCGAAAGAGGGCTCTGCGCCCTCTTTTTACTTGCCCTTGCCTGGATATTCCGCTATTCTAGAGCCATGCGTATTTTTCTTCACCGGGCGGCCCCCTTGGCTGCCGCCGCCATTTTTTTTATCGCTTCCCCTGCCTTGGCGCAATCCCTCGCGCGCTTTGCGCCTTCAGCTACGGAAAAACCCTCCCTCACTCTCACGATCGGCGATTACCGCGAAGATGTTCCTTATGCCATCTATTCTTCCTGGACCAAGCATTCACCGCAAATATCGTATAGCTCCTCCACACCTTCCGAAATCATATCCGAAAATTTCTGCCCTTACCCCCCAGCAGTCTGCGACCTCTCTCTCCCTTTTTCCGCAAAACGCTTTGCCCTCCTTGTTGAAAAATCATCTTTTGAGGAAAAAGTTGTCCGCTCCTTCTTGGATGACCTAGCTCGCCGCACCAACCGCGAACCGCAAGATGCTAAGTTTGCCGTTTCTGAAGGCCGCGTAACATCGTTCGAAATGGAACAACCCGGAAGACTCTTGGACGTGGATGGAAGCCTGGAACGCATCCGTGCCAACCAAAAAATAACCGATCCGGCAAGCGAAACGATCACCTTGCCCTACACGACCAGCCGCCCCAATGTGGCTTCGGCAGATATCAATAAGCTGGGAATTGCCAAGCTAATCGGCGAAGGCAGTTCTGATTTCAAAGGTTCTCCCAAAAACCGCATCCACAACATCAAAGTCGCTACTGCGCGCTTCAACGGCGTACTTATCAAGCCTGGCGAAGAATTTTCCTTTGTAACTCTCCTGGGGCCCGTAGACGGAGAACATGGGTATTTGCCGGAATTGGTCATCAAGCAGGGCACCACCGAACCGGAATTTGGCGGAGGAGTTTGCCAAGTTTCCACTACCGCCTTCAGGGCGGCGATTTATTCGGGCCTCGAAATAACCGCTCGCCGCAATCATGCCTACCCGGTTTCTTATTACAACCCCCAAGGGATGGATTCCACCATCTATGTGCCCCGTCCGGATCTAAAATTCGTCAACAACACTCCGGCACACATCCTCATCCAGGCCAAGATAGACGGAACCAAGCTCCTTTTCCAGTTCTACGGCACCGACGATGGCCGCAAAGTGGAAGTGGATGGTCCCAAGATCATAGAACGCAAGCCGGACGGATCCCTTAAAACAACTTTTAGCCAAAAAGTGTTCCGTGCCGACGGCAGCGTGCTTGTCGAGGATACGTTCAATAGCTCTTACGACTCGCCTTACAAATATCCCCACCCCGGAGATACGATGTTGGCCGCCAAGCCCGCCAACTGGAGCGAACAGGAATGGGACGCTTACAAGGACGCTTATAAGGCGGCCAATCCCCCACCTAAAAAAAGCAAGCGTTAAAAACTTCTTATCAAAAAAGCGCCCCCAAAGGGGCGCTTTTTTTCATAATGGGCGAGTAGAGGGAATCGAACCCTCATTCCCAGTGCCACAAACTGGTGTCCTAACCGTTGGACGATACCCGCCATCTTCAAAGCTAAAGACTTAAAAGTGAAAACTAAAAGATACTTTTTCAACTTTTAACTTTTAACTTTTAACTTTT
>DAOKZJ010000021.1:0-10598 GCA_035325685.1 Candidatus Moraniibacteriota bacterium
GGAAAGGGGTCGGGAAAACCCCGGGTTTTCCCGTGGCGGAAGTACTGAAACCGCTGGGTTTCAGGGAGCACACAGTGCGACGCAGTGGGCGAAGCGCCAAAAAAGAATCACAAAGATCGAATTAGTCGAAAAGCACCCCCTTAGGGGTGCTTTTTTGTGGGCGCGGTTGCCGATTGGCGCGGTTTTGTGCTTTTTGGCAGATTGGGCGCATGTCAGGAAGCGGAAAGGCAGGGAGATATACGCAAAACATCCCAATAGCCGCGCGCAAAGCAAATTTTGCCTGGACGGCAAGGGGAGGGAATTTTATTTGACTTTTTATTTTAAAAGGTGTATAATATAAGATTGGGGTTTTGCTTTAAAAGTCCTTAAATACGCATTTAAAAGCGCCACATAGGCGCCCTTATCTTTTCCGGGACGCATTCAAAAGAAGAATTTTTAGTTCGCTCGCATTCCTAAGAAGTTGGTTTCCTCTGGTAATTGGATCGATTTCATTATCCAGGTGCCGTCCTCCAGCGTATCGCTCAGATATATCTTGGAATCGGCGCTGTTGATCGTAGCCAAAGCGTCGTTGCCTTGGAAGACGGTAATGTCAAACATATCGCGCTGGTCGCGTTGGTCTATTTCCACACTTTTGAGTATTTTGCCGGTGGAAAAAATAACATGTTCGTAATCTTGGGACCACTGGACATTGCGCAGTTTTTCGGCAAAGCGGGTAACGGGCATTACTTCGTTTTCGGTCCTTTGGGGCTGGGTTTCCCAATCGCGCACAAAATAAGTGTATATTTCGTGGTCATTCCAATAAAGGAGTTTTTTGCCGTCATTGGAAAATTGGGAACCGCGGGCATCGGCAAGGAGTTTTTTCAGATACAGTTGGCCTTTGGGCGACTTGTTGTAGACATAGAGGATGCCGGAAGCGCTGCGCAACGTAAGACGGTCGCGTTCGTAGGCAATCAGTTCGGTTGCTCCTCCCGGCATATCTTCCAGCGAAGAAGTGGTTATTTGTTCGGCTGCACCGCGCCTGTTTGTTTCCAGGCGGTACACGATATTGCTGGGGAGCTGCATGTAAAATATGCCGTCGGAGGAAAGGTCGTAAGCGGAAACGGAAGAAGCGATGAGCTCGGGAGAAGCCTTGCTTCCCACTTTGGCCCAATAAAGATTGCGTTCGGCCAAGTAAAAGAAGGCATCTTTTTCTTCGGGATCCCAGCGCACATGGGACATTTCTCGGGAGGCGGAGATATCCATCAGGTTGGCAGCGGAACCATCCTGGATATTTATGGCGTAATAGTTTTTCTGGTTGTCGGATCCTTTGACGGGGATTATGAGGCGATGTGCTTGAGGGGACCATTCCGCATTTTCCCCTTCGGCAAATCCTAATTTTTCGGCTGTCTTGAAAATGCCGCTGCGCACCGTTTCTTCTTCCGGATCTATTACGTCCAAAGAGAAGCCGTTTTGTTCTTCGCGCAAAGCGGCAATAAGATTTTTGCGCGGAGAGATGAAAAAGCGCTTGGCATTCGGAACTTCATAAACCTTTTGCTCGTAAGAGTTTCTGCCGAGCTGGACATTCCAAAATTCAGTGGAAACGCCGCTGCGCACGGTTATTTTTTTGTGCCAGGATTTGTAGTCAGGAGCGCTCACCTCCAATAGATATTCACCCGGACGGATGCCGCCCACATGGTAGGCGTTGTTGATGAGGCTAAGGCGCTTGCTGGAAACTTCTTGCCCATTGATGCGGATGTGCACGTCTTGGGGAGTGGTTTTGAGAGTGACGGAACCGGCGTAGATGAAAATACCTTGCTTGAAGCTGTAGCGGTAGCCGAAAGCATAGGCGATAAGAGTTGTGGATACGACGAAAAAGAGCGCTACCAGCGTCCAAAAAAATATTTCTTTTGCGCGATTTCCTGTGTCCATAAGCTAAGCCACATTATAGAATAAAGAGCCTTTCTTGTCCACTTTTCTCAGGTGCATGGCTGGTGTATAGTAAAGGCGTGCTTTGCAAAATAAAATGTAAGGAAAGGTATGGAAACATTAGAAAATGCGGTGGGCAATATGGGTGTGGGCAGTAGCGCGGCGGAAATGATCGTGGTTTTCTTGGTGCTACTGGCCGTCAGTACGGGTTTTTGGCTGCTTATAGGCAGATACAGACTGTACAACATATTGATAAATATTTATATAGCTTCGGCATTACTCTGGGTTGCCCCTGCCAAGGCAATAAATATTTTTCCAGGCAAGGAGCTTACCGCTTTCTTTTTGGTGGTGGTCGTTTTGACCATAGTGGATAGGTTTATGTTTGATTTGCATTTTTCCGGTTCGGGGCCGGCTTATTGGCGAGTCGTCGTGATGAGTTTCCTTATAACGGGACTGTTGGCCAGCATATTGGGTACTTTTTGGGAATCCAAAGAGCTTCACCGCTATGTTTCCAAGGATACGACGGCTTATTTCATCGGACCATGGGCCAGACTTGTCTGGATGAGTTTGCCGCTCTTGTTCATTGTGGCCATAAACAAAAAGGATGGGTGATTTTTTTTGAGTTCGCTCACCAGATAACCAAAAAAGGTACGCTCGAAGGATTTATGCGGCATTCATTCGTCGCTGCTCGCTTGCCTGGATTTTGTCGGTGTTCGCTATGAAATTTTCCTGCTAAAAAAATTTCCAGCTTACTGCCACCGGTTCGAACCCCTTCGCTTTAAAACAAAATTCCCCATAAATGGGGAATTCATTTGGTGCGCCCAGAGGGATTCGAACCCCCGACCATTGGCTTAAAAGGCCACTGCTCTACCAACTGAGCTATAGGCGCATAACAAAAGTAAGTATAGCAAGAACGGAGATGTAGTCAATAGTGGCGTAAAAGCGGTTTTTCGTAGTATAATGACGACATATGAAAACATCCAAAATATCAGCATTGGCAGCGCTTCTTTTGGGAGTAGCAATGCTTTCCGGGTGCTCTTCTTCCCCGGATGTGGCCGTGCCGGCCGCAGAAAGAAAAGATCCAAACGCCAGCGTCTTGTTTTCGGAAGACGGAGGGTCTTCATGGCGACAAAGGATCCGCATAGACGACAAAAAAACCATTAGTGCAGCCAGCATTCTTTCGGTGGCGGTGCATCCGAACGATCCGGCAATTATTTATTTGGGAACGGAAAAGCACGGAATACTTCTCAGTCGCGACGGAGCTCAGTCTTGGGAGGCGGTTGATTTTGCGGATAAGGTATACGGCTTGGTACTTAATCCGCAAAATCCGCAAGAAATATACGCTTCCGGCGTAAAGGATAAGCGGGCCAAGATATACAAAAAAACAGGAGAAGGAGAATGGCAGGAGATATATACGGAGCCTTCGGATGAAACGACTATTTCTGCGCTAGCTATAGATCCAAGAAACGGAAGCGTGTTATATGCCGGCACCAGTGAAGGGGTGATTGTAAAGACGGAAAACGGGGGAGCGACTTGGAAGAATATCGGTAAGCTGGACAGGCCGGTGATTTCCATCAGTTTTGATGCCAAGGCAAGCAGCAGGGTTTATTTCGGAGAATTTCGCGGCAAGGTATGGGTAAGCGAGAATGCGGGCGCCAACTTGACGGACATATCCAGCGCTCTTTATGACGTGTCGCGCGGGGCGTCAGTTTATACCGTCCTGGCCGATCCTTGGTTCGCAGGCACCGTTTTCGTGGGAACGGACGAGGGCATATTCAAAAGTACGGATTCCGGCAGAACTTGGACGGCATTGGGAGTGATTGAGAGTTCCAAGGAGTTCCCGATCCGGGCAATCGCGGTTAACCCCCAAAACTCCAAAGAGATAGTTTATGCCGCCGGCAAAGCCATTTATAAATCCACCGATGGCGGCGTGCGCTGGTCAACCTTCCAGCTGGATACCAAGAAAGATGTGGGCGTGCTGCGTTACGGTGCGACTGATCCAACTAAAATTTTGGCCGGCATGCGGGATTTGGAATAAATGCGACAAATAGTCAATCAAAATAAGAAAACTAAGAAAAGCAATATGTCATACATGGAAGCGATAAGCTCAAAACAAACTGATTTTGACAAGGCCATCGAGCACTTCAAAGCGGAAGCGGGAAAGTTGCGCACGGGGCGCGCCACCCCTTCTTTGGTAGAAGGGTTGTCGGTGGATTACTACGGAACTAAGACGCCGCTTATTCAGATGGCCAGCATTTCCGCGCCGGAGCCGCGGCAGATAGTGATCCAGCCGTGGGATCGCAGCGCCCTAGGGGCGATTGAAAGCGCGATTCGCGAATCCGATTTGGGGCTTAGCGGCACGAATGACGGGATAGTGGTGCGTATCAACATACCCATGCTTACCGAAGAGCGCCGCAAGGAATTGGTGAAAGTTCTGGGGCAAAAAGCTGAGGAAGCCAGGATTGCGGTGCGCGGCGTGCGCGAGGATATCCTCAAAGACGTGCAGGCATTGGAAAAAAGCGGAGTCATTTCCGAAGACGACAAATTCAAAGCCAAGGACAGGATCCAGGAAATCGTGGATGAATACAACAAAAAAATCGAAGAACTCCGCGCCAAAAAAGAGCAGGAGATAATGACAGTCTAACCGAGGAAAATTCTAAATCCAAATTACAAATGTTAAATAAAATTCCAAATCTTAAATCATAATTTTTTTGGCATTTTTATTTCAGGCATTTGTTTGAAATTCGGATTTTGACATGGGGATTTTAATTTTTTAAATCTCGGATAATATTTATTAAAAAATAAAAAAATGCTTGCGCTTATCGTTTTTATCGCAATATTGGGTTTTTTGGTTTTTGTCCATGAATTGGGCCACTTTGTCATGGCGCGTCGCAACGGCATTGCGGCAGGTGAGTTCGGTTTCGGTTTTCCGCCGCGCGTTTTGGGAATTTACCGCGCCAAAAAAAACGGCAAATGGCGTTTGGTATGGGGCGGCAAGGAAGTGGAGGCGCAAGGAACCGTTTATTCGCTCAATCTTTTGCCGATCGGCGGATTCGTGCGCATCAAGGGAGAAGGCGGAGAACATAAAGGGGAAAAAGACAGCTTTGCCAGCAAGTCGGCCTGGGTGCGCTCCAGGGTGCTGTTGGCCGGTGTGGTGATGAATTTTGTGGCGGCATGGCTTTTCTTTTCAGTCGCTTTCATGCTTGGCACGCCGGAAGAAGTGGAAGGGAACGCACCGGGAGCGGAGATACTCATAAGTGCGGTCAATAAGGGTTCTAGCGCGGAAAGGATCGGCGTGAAGGTAGGGGATGTGATTGCCCCAAAACAAGAAAGTGCAGAGGGGAATGTGGTGAAGATAGAGAGCGTGGAGGATTTGCAGCAGTATGTCGGTGCTCGTCCTCAGCAGGAAATAGCACTGGCAGTTGTTCGCGGCGATGAAAAAGTTCTGCTCAAAGGCGTGACGGACAAAACTGGAGAAGGCAGGGGAGTTTTGGGTGTAAGTTTGGCTCAAGTGGTTACGCGTAAATATGGTCCCGTTGCCGCACTTGGGAAAGGGCTGGGAGAATTGGGCAGTTCTTTTGTGATGATCGCAGATGTTTTCAAGCGGCTGCTTGGCGGGCAGCGCGAGGGGTTGGATGTGACCGGCGTGGTCGGGATAGCGGTGTATACCGGACAAGTGGTGCCGCTAGGGATGGCTTATTTGCTGAGATTCGCAGCGATTCTTAGTGTCAATTTGGGCGTAATAAATGCACTCCCCTTTCCGGCACTGGATGGTGGAAGAGTACTTTTCATCTTGATTGAAAAACTGAAAGGATCGGCGGTGAGTGTAAAGGTGGAGCAGTCTTTGCACACAATCGGCTTTTTTTTGCTCATCATCTTGATGCTTTTTGTCACTTGGCGCGATTTCATCCGGTTTGATATCTTTGGGCGAATTTGGGGGCTTTTTTCCTAGAGAAAAACCGCCCTTGACACTATCGATACTCCTGAGTATGATGGGTGTGGTCAACGTTAGCAAAAGACTACATTCAGCCGCCACAGCGGTATTTTTTTAATCAGTAGGGAAAGAAAAACATGGTACGGTTTATCACTAAAGACGGACTTAAGAAATTGCAAGAAGAGTTGGAAGAGCGCAAGACGCGCATCCGTCAGGAAATAGCACAAGCCATCAAGGAAGCCAAGGAGCAAGGCGACCTGAGTGAAAACGCCGAATACGCCGAAGCAAAATCCCAACAGGGAGAAAATGAGTCGCGTATTGCGGAATTGGAAATGGCCATCAAGAATTCGCAAGTCGTGGAGCGGGACGCAAGTGCCAATGTGGTGCAACTTGGCTCGACGGTCAAAGTGAAGTTGAACGGCAACGAGATGACTTTTCATCTGGTGGGATCCAATGAAGCGGACCCTGCCAATTTCAAGATTTCCAACGAGTCCCCGCTGGGCAAGGCCTTCATGGGTCGTTCGGCTGGAGATGAAGTGGAGGTAACCACCCCCAAGGGCGTCATTTCTTACAAGATCGTGGAGATCAGATAAGCGCAGGAATTTCCAAACAGCATCCTCGAAGGGATGCTGTTTTTGTTTGCCAAAAGCCTTGTAATAAGCTAATATTTACGTACAATTTATAATTTCCAATTCTGAATTAATTTCGCATATTTAATTTTTTGAAACATTTTAGCATTGAAAATTGATTCGAAATGCGAAATTCTCAATTCAAAATTTTATGATCAGAGAAGACATTCTTCAAACCAAATTGGAAAAATTACAGCACATCAAAGATGCCGGCTGGGATCCTTATCCGGAAAAAACGGCTCGCACCCATGAGGCCGCGCAAATTTTGGCGGATTTTGAGAAGCTGGAAAACAAGGAGGTGGTGGTTGCGGGGCGCATCCGTTCGCTAAGAGTCATGGGTAATGCGGCTTTTGCACACCTGGAAGACGAATCCGGCAGATTGCAGCTTTTCTTTGCCAAAGCAAATATGGATGCCGAAGCATTCAAGCTTTTCGCCAAAAATGCGGAAATGGGAGATTTTATAGAGGCGAGAGGTTGTCCTTTTTTGACCAAAAGCGGAGAAAAGTCGCTCAAAATAGAGGCTTGGAAAATGCTTGCCAAAAATATCCGCCCGGTTCCGACGGAGCATTTCGGCATCAAAGATGAAGAAGAGCTTTTGCGTCGCCGTTATCTTGATTTACTGACCAGCGGCGGAACGCGCGAACTTTTTCGCAAGAAAAGCGTTTTTTGGCAGACGGTGCGCAGTGTGCTCGCTAAAGAAGGATTTTTGGAAGTACAAACTCCCGTTTTGGAGCATGTTCCAGGCGGGGCGGATGCGGAACCGTTCGTGACGCATCATAACGCCCTGGACCAAGATTTTTATATGCGCATTTCGCTGGAACTTGCGCTTAAGCGGCTTTTGGTGGGCGGCTATGAAAAGGTGTTTGAAATCGGCCGCGTGTTCCGTAACGAAGGAATCGATCGGCAGCATCTGCAGGAATTCGACCACATGGAATTTTATGCGGCCTATTGGGATCTGGAAAAAGGGATGAAATTTTCCGAAAACCTTTTTCGAAAAACAGCGCTGGCGGTATTGGGCTCTTATGAGCATAGGTACGGGGAGCAAATCATAGACTGGAGCAAATCTTTTCCCAAGGTGGATTATTTTGAAGCTTTCCAAAAAGAAACAGGCATCAATCTTTCGGAGGAAGTTTCTTTGCAGCAGCTGCAAGCCAAAGCCGAAGAATTGGAAATCAAATACGATCCGGCGGCCGGCAAGGGCAAAATGATCGACACGATTTACAAAAAGACGGTGCGACAGAAAATGATCCAACCGTGCTTGTTGGTGGGTCACCCGATTGAAGTGTCGCCGCTGGCCAAAAAGGATCCCAGCAACCCCAAGCGCGTGCTGCGCTTCCAAGTCGTGGCTGGCACGGCGGAGCTTTGTAATGCTTTTGCCGAGCTTAACGATCCGCTTGACCAAAGGGAGCGCTTTGAGCAGCAAATGAAGCTGCGCGAAGCGGGCGACGCGGAAGCGCAAATGTTCGATGAAGATTTCGTGGAAGCTTTGGAGTACGGCATGCCGCCGGCATTCGGTTTCGGCTTTTCGGAAAGGTTTTTTTCCTTCTTGATGAATCGCTCCATCCGCGAGACCGTCATCTTCCCGCCGATGAAGAATAAGGAATAGATTTTAGGTTCCGGGCCGCCAGCTTTTCATGAAGGAATTTTTTGCCAGGTTTTGGCAGGAAGTGGAAGGCGAAAGATGAAAAAATAAATTTAAGAGGCTGAAAAAGTATGGATAATCGGAACTTGGAAAATATTGAAAAACTGGTGGAAGAAAAATATGGACGGGAAAGCGGGACAGACGGTGCGATCGCGCGCAAGTTTTATCGCGAGCATGTTTTGCCCGTAACGGAACTTGCCGACAAGCTTGCGCTCAAATACGGGGCGGACCGCCAAATAGTGCGGCTCGGGGCGCTGCTCCATGATATCGCCTTGGCTGAAGGCAAAGAGCCGCATGACGAAGTGGGGGCACAAATGGCTTATGAGATGCTCGTGGTCAATTGGACGGACAGGGAAACCGCCGAAAAAGTGCGCGACATAGTGGCGGCGCATCGTTGCAAAGTGAGGGTGCCGGAATCTTTGGAGGCGAAGGTGGTGGCTACGGCTGATGCGATCGCGCATTTCTATCCGGAATTTTATCGTTCGAGTGCCAAATTGTCCCGAGAGGATTGGGCGCAAATGATGAGCGCTAAAATAGATGTGTTGGAAAGCGAATATGAGCGAAAAGTTTTTTTTGAGGATGAAAAGAAAATGCTCAAAGAAAGACTCAATAAATTTGGCGCGTATATGTATGCCAGCTGAAATAAAGGAAAGAAGATCTTGTAGTAATATCTGCGTAGCAAAGCTTATGCAAGGCAGTTTGCTACGCGTACGGCTCGCAGCTCGAAGGGGGGAGCGACTGCCAAAGGGTGATGTGCCAGTACCTTGGTAGGATGCATGTTTCACTCGCATGATTGACCGAGGTATTGTCGGTGGCAGGAGGACGCAGGTCCGAATCCTGCCGGGCCGTCAAAAAAACACGCCAAAAGCGTGTTTTTGGTATCCGGAAGTATCTTTATATTATACACCCAAATAAGAAAAAAGTCAAGTAAATTTTGCCTGGGTATTTTCCATTGCCTAAACAAGGCAAAAAAGGTAGGATTTAGGTATCATTCACATTTATTGACAATTGCCATGCTGGATATCAAATTCATCCGTGAGAACGCGGAACAGGTGAAAAAAAATTGCGAAAATCGCAATGTGAAATGCGACATCGGCCAGTTGCTGGCGTTGGACAGAGAACGCTTGGAACTGTTGCAGAAGGTGGAAGAGCTGCGCGCCGAAAAAAATCTTCTCAATGAGGAAATCAAAACTGCCGGCGACAAGCAGGCGGTGATCGAAAAAGGCAAGACGGTCAAAGCGCAACTGGAACAAATCGAGCCGCGCTCGGAAGAGGTAAGCAGGAAATTTCAAGAACTGTTGCTGAGCGTGCCCAACATGACGCATCCGGACAGTCCGATCGGCAAAACGGACGAGGATAACGTGGAGATCGCGCGTTACGGCGAGCTTCCCGATTTTGCTTTTACGCCCAAGACGCACGAGCAATTGATGACGGAATTGGATTTGGCGGATTTTGAACGCGCGGCCAAAGTGACGGGCTCGAAGTTTTATTATCTCAAAAACGGCGGCGCACTGTTGGAATTGGCATTGGTCAATTTTGCCATGGAAAAATTGATCCAAAAAGGTTTCGTGCCGGTGATTACGCCGGATTTGGCGCGCGCCAAGGTGTTGGAGGGCATCGGCTTCAATCCGCGCGGCGAAGAAGCGCAGATTTACAACATCGAAAATACGGATTTGTCTTTGGTGGGCACGGCGGAGATCACGATGGGCGGTTACCACATGGACGAAACATTTGCCGAAGGCGAATTGCCCAAAAAATACGTGGCGCTGTCGCATTGCTACCGCACCGAAGCCGGAGCGTACGGCAAGCACAGTGCGGGGCTGTACCGCGTGCACCAGTTCACCAAGGTGGAGATGTTTGTTTACGCCAAGCCGGAAGAATCCGCCGCGTTGCACGAGGAGCTCAAAAATATCGAAGTGGAAATTTTCAGCGATTTAAAAATTCCCTTCCGCGTGGTGGATATTTGCACCGGCGATCTGGGCGGACCGGCGCAAAGAAAATATGATCTGGAAGCCTATATGGTGTCCAAAGACGGCTGGGGCGAAGTGACTTCAACATCCAACACGACGGACTATCAGGCGCGTCGTTTGAATATCAAAGTGCAGCGAGAGGACGGCACGCGCGAATATGCGCATTTGCTCAACGGCACGGCCATTGCCATTTCCCGCGCTTTGATCGCGGTGATTGAAAACTATCAGCAGGCGGACGGCTCAATCATGGTGCCGGAGGCGCTGAAAAAATGGCTGCCGGGAGGAATGGAAAAAATCACGCGTTAAGCGTGGTTTTTTCGGTACAAAGTGTTTTATAGCATGTATCATGCGTAAGGCCAGTTGTTTTTAAAGAGAATTGATTAATGTTTGCAATGTGTGGATATAAATCCTGAATCCCGCATCAAGTGCGGGATGACAACACTATCTGAGTCATTCCCGTTCATCTCGCCAAGGCCTCGCCGAGGTGGACGTAGGCAGGAATCCAGGGTGACAATATC
>DAOKZJ010000021.1:10698-13231 GCA_035325685.1 Candidatus Moraniibacteriota bacterium
GCAATGTGTGGATATAAATCCTGGATCCCGCATCAAGTGCGGGATGACAACACTATCTGAGTCATTCCCGTTCGTCTCGCCAAGGCCTCGCCGAGGTGGACGTAGGCAGGAATCCAGGGTGACAATATCCCTTGTGTCATTCCTGCGTAGGCAGGAATCCAGGATATTCGGGCTAGTTTTTTTAAAGAGAATTGATTGATATTTGCAATGTGTGGATATAAATCCTGGATCCCGCATCAAGTGCGGGATGACAACACTACCTGAGTCATTCCCGTTCGTCTCGCCAAGGCCTCGCCGAGGTGGACGTAGAAGAGGAGCATTTCTTTCCTCATGATTACAAAATTACCAAATTACATATAGTCAAAATAAAAACATGAAAAAATTGAAATTTCCGGAAGGATTTTTATGGGGGGCCTCAACATCCGCTCATCAGGTTGAAGGCAATACTTGTAATAATTGGACGCAGTGGGAAAAGGACAATACTGAAGCTCTGGTGAAAAAAGCTTCAAAAAAATTCAAACCGTGGCAACAGGAAAAATTTCCCCAAATGTTTGAAAAAGAAAATTATATTTCTGGAAAAGCATGCGATCATTATAATCGCTACGAAGAAGATTTCGATTTGGCCAAAGAGGGAGGACACAATGCGCACAGATTTTCTATCGAATGGTCTCGCATTGAACCGGAAGAGGGAAAATTTGACGAAAAAGAAATTGAACATTATAGAAACGTTTTGAAATCCCTGCGGGAAAGGAATATCGAACCTTTTGTCACGCTTTGGCACTGGACTGAACCAGTTTGGTTTGGAGAATATGGGGGCTGGGGAAACAAAAAATCCAAAGAGTATTTTCTGAGATTTGTGGAGAAAGTGGTTGGTGAATATAGGGATTTGGTAAAATTTTGGATTGTTGTCAACGAGCCAAACGTTGGTTTGGGTTTTGGGTACCTAACGGGGGCCCAGCCACCCGCAAAGAAAAACGTTATCACTTTTTTGAAAGCATATTTTAATCTTCTGGCCGCTTATAAAAGTTCGTATACTCTTATTCATCAAATAGACAATAACGCCAATGTCGGCTTAGCTCACAGTTATTATGTTTATGAGGCGGAGTTATTTAAACCACTGGATAAACTTATTGCAATAATTCCAACATATTTTTCCAATTATTTTGCAAAAAAGGCTCGGGGGTTTGAAGATTTCATAGGATGCAATTACTATACGCGCTTATTCATATCTCCAGCGATGTTCAAGGATTTGCCTGAAAACAAAAGAAACGATTTGGGATGGGAAATTTATCCACACGGGATTTACAAGGTGCTAAAAGGACTGAAAAAACATAACCTGCCAGTTTACATTACGGAAAACGGAATTGCTGACGCTGATGATCAAAAGAGGGGGAGTTTTATCAGGGATCATCTTTTGGAAATACGCAATGCGATAGATGACGGCGTTGATGTGAAAGGATATCTGCATTGGTCGTTGCTTGATAATTATGAATTTCCGGAAGTGCGTGGTTTTTGGCCGCGTTTCGGACTCATTGCAATTGATTACAGAACCTTGGAAAGAAAACCGCGCCAAAGCTTTTACGAATATGCCAAGATTTGCAAGGAAAACGCGGTAGAAATCGATTAAAAAAGCCGTCCTAAAAAAAGAAGCGCCCGCAGGAATGATTTCCTGGCGGGCGCTTTTCGAGTTCGCCTTACCGCTGTTTGCGCATGGCGGATATTTTGAGCGCATAAAGGTGGTCCTGATCGAAGATAGGAATGACGGAGATCGACTTTATCTCGCCGATCGGGAAGGTTGCGCATTTTTCCGGAGAAGGAGTCGTTATCTCCAGATCTCTTCCTTCGACTGATGCGAAAGAGGTTTCCCCGTCTATCAGATACAGCATGCCTGGCATCACTATCGCCCGCAGCGAAAACGGCGGGTTATGGCGGATGAGCTTTTTGACGGCCCGGATTTTTTCTTCCGGATTCAGCTTTTGGGTGTTCAGGGTGTAAGCTGCTTCGTGAATTTTTGCGCGAATTTGCGCTAGGTTTTCCTGGAACATGTCTTCCTCCTTGGGTTGGTTGAACTTCTTTTTTGCAAAAACTTATCTCCCTGGTGGGGATTTATCCGGCGTTGGTACTATCTTTTTTTCCAGGGCCACGATAGTATCGTCCTTTATTGCCAAAACTGTTTCTGCCAGCGGAATGAGGGCAATATCTTGCCAGGAGTTTTCCAGATAGACGGATATTACGATTTTTCCGTCGATAATGCTAAAGCAAAAGGAATTTTTTTGCGGCATGATTTCCGGGGAGCACTTATAGCCTACGTCTTTTCTCCAGCGCACTTTTCCGTATGGGGCGACGTGCAAGGGAAGAATACCGCATATCTTTTCGATTTCGGCAATCTTTTTTTGCAGCAGGGAAGTGCCATTGAACAGTTCGACATGCGATCCGAACCAGGTTTTCATAAAACCCCCTTTCTGTGCGATATTTTGCTTTTAAAGTACGCGACTGGACATGATAGCGAAACATCCGCCAGATGTCAAGATGT
>DAOKZJ010000022.1:0-12063 GCA_035325685.1 Candidatus Moraniibacteriota bacterium
ACTTCCTCAACATCAATCCCCTTGACATCCGCGATTTTTTGTGCCACTTCCTTCACAAACAACGGCTCGTTGCGCACCCCTTTTTCCAAAGGCCGCGGCGTAAGATAAGGGCAATCCGTTTCCAACACGATGTCTTGCAAATCAATCTCTTTGAGCAGGCGGTCGTAACTTTCGCCGTAAGTAATGATGCCGTTGAGCCCGATCCTGTAGCCTAGCTCAATGAATTTATTGGCCGTCTTGTATGAGCCGATAAAACTGTGCACGATTCCTTTCTTATTTACCGGATTATTTCGCAAAACTTCCAACAGGTCCTCGTAAGCATCCCAGCAATGGAGCATCACCGGCTTGCCCACTTCGTTGGCCAGCTCGATGAAGCTTATTAAAGTTTCTTTTTGAAGGTTTTTTAGATATTCGACATCATCTTCCGGCTCGAAATGATGGTAATCCAAACCAATCTCGCCGATTGCCACCGTTTTTTCATCCTGGGCCAACTCCAAATATTTTCCATATTCAAACCGTTCGCCGGTCGTTGCAATTTCGATTTCTTCCAATTCTTCCGGGTCCCTGTGGGTAAAATTTCCTTTTTTGAGATGCACCGGATGGATACCGACAGCCGCCCAAATTCCCTTTTCAAATTTGTGCGCGTAATCCATGGCGCGCCGACTGGTGGAATATTGCGAACCGACATTCACCACCCCCAGGCCACTAGCAAGACAGCGCCGGAGCACATCCTCTCCGTCGCCAGCAAAGGCACTGAAATTTACGTGCGCGTGGGTGTCGAAATACATGTAGTATGCAACATGAATCATGTAGCATGTAACAAAATTCGGAATTCAAATGCAATTCCATGTTACATGTTGTAGGGAAACTATTTTATTCTCTGAAAAAGAGGTTCCGCGACTTTTGTTTCAAGCGCGGTTTTTATTTTAACTGAAGTTTCAGGAAGAAATGGAACCAAAAGTTCTGCAATAACCCGGAGATCGGAAAGGAGTTTTTGCATTACTTCGGAAAACCTGCTTTCGTCCGTCTTGGCCAAATCCCAGGGCTTATTATCCTCAATGAATTTGTTCTCTTCGCGCACGATCTCCCAGACACGCTCCAACGCCCGGTCTATTTCAAAATTTTCCAAATGTTTGAAAATCTGGTCATTGGAAATTGGAAACCCGTCCGCCGGCGAGGTGGATTGGAAATTGGGGTTTTGAGCGAGTTTGACAACTCGCGAAACGAGGTTCCCTAACCCGTTCGCCAAATCCGCATTGTATTTTTCGGTCATTTTTTCCCAAGAAACATCTCCGTCTTTGCCTGAAGGCAGGGCGGTAAGCAGCAAATAACGCGCACCTTCACGTCCGAACCTGTCCACCACCTCCTGCGGATTGATCACATTACCCAGGGTCTTGGAAATTTTCTGTCCGTTGATCGTCAGATACTCATGACAAAGTATCTTCGTAGGTACAGGCAAATCGGCGCTGAGCAGCATGGCCGGCCAATAAATGGCATGGAAGCGCAAAATGCCTTTGCCGATCACGTGCGTACGGTTTTCGTTTTGTGCCCAAAATTTTTGGTATAACTCCCCGTCCGTCGCGTAGTCCAGCGCGGTGATGTAGTTGGAGAGGGCGTCCACCCATACATACATGATTTGCGTTTCATCATTTGGCACTGGCACGCCCCACCCTTGCGCCCGCGCCACCGAGCGCGAGATGGAAAAATCTTCCAAGCCTTGCCGGATGAAGCTAAGCACTTCGTTTTTACGGTAACCGGGGATGATCTTAATCGTGCCCTTTTCGATTAGCTCTTCCAGTTGTTTTTGATAATTGGAAAGTTTGAAAAAATAGTTTTCTTCTTCGACCACTTCCGGCTCAGTGAGATGATCCGGACATTTGCCGTCCACCAGATCCTTTTCCAATTTGAATTCCTCGCAGCCCACGCAATAAAGACCCTTGTACGCTTTTTTGTACACGTCTTCTTTTTTAAACGCCGCCCACATCTTTTGCGCGCCCGCAAAATGCCGCTTTTGGGTTGTGCGGATAAACTGATCGAAAGACAGATTGAGCTGCTCTTTGAGCGCGCAAAAGCTCTCGGCGTTTTGCGCCACGAACTCATGCACGTCTTGCCCCGCCTTTTGGGCGCTTTGCACGTTCTTGAGGCTGTTCTCATCCGAGCCGGTCAAAAAATACGTCTCGTCTTTCAAGATGTCGCGATGGTAGCGCGCCAACACGTCGGCCTGCAATTTCTCCACCGCGTGCCCGATGTGCGGCTTGGCGTTGACGTAATCGATCGCGGTGGTGATGTAAAATTTTTCCGCCATTCCTTTTGCTTAAATCAATTCTTTGTAATGATCGGCCCAATACAATATGCCGTTGATATATGGCGCATAGCAAGTGCCCAAATATGAGCAGGCCGCGCTTTTAAGCGCGCTCTTGCTGCCACTGGTAACACCCGGGGTTTTTTTGAGCTTGAGCGCCATAGCCGTCACGCCGTCGGTTAGGTTCCACGGATCTGCCGGGCTATGCCCCGTAACGGAAGAAACTTGCGCCTTGTAGCCGTTCCAGGTGTCCGGCATAAACTGCGCCACGCCCATCGCGCCGCCGGTTCCCGCGTACCCGCTTGGATTACAGGAAACTTTCTGCTTCTTGTAATCATAATCCAGATCGTCGCAAATATCTTTGAATGTTTCCCTTCTGTTTTGGAAGGTCGCCCAAGCGCGCTTGCTTAACTTTCCCTTCTTGTAGTTAGCTTCGGCGCCCTTTTCTACCTCGCCGTAAGTGCACCCTCCCACATTGGCTCCCAAATTGGTTTCCATTTTGAGCATCCCGTAAAGGAATCCCTTGGGCACGCCCGTCCTCTTGCTGGCAAACTCCACCGCATCTTTGATATCTTTGGCATTATAGGATTTGCCCAGCAATTTATTGAGGTCGCTCTGCATTTCGGAAAGCTCGCGATTGAGCTTGTCAATGGCTTTTTGTTTTTCCGCCACATCCAATGCCACTACCGCCTTATCCTCCAAAAGCTCCTGCTTTTGATCTTGCTTTTCGTCCAGCACTTCTTCGTGCTGCTGCTTAGCTTCGGCCACCTGCTGTTTGTTTTGCTCGATTTCCTCCTTGGTCAAAGATATTTCTTGCGTTATCTTGACCAATTTTTCACCAAGTGCCAACTGGTTATCATTTTTGGACCAAATATCGCCAAACGACTGCTCGGAAGCCAACACATAAACAGCTGGTTCCTGCTTGGTAAGATAAACTTCCTGCAAAATGCTGCTTAGCAGAGCTTTTTCCAGGGAAAGCTTTTTTTGGGCCGCTTCCAGCTCCGCTTCATGTCTTTCCAACTCATCAGCCGCCTTGTTGATAAGACTTTGGCGCTTGTTTATCTCGCTTTGAGCGGCGGAAATCCCTCCTTGGATATTATTAAGAGCGGATTCCAACCTGGCTTTTTCTTTTTGCTCCTTTTCCAGTTTCTTTTCCAAGCTGGAAATACTATCTTCCAGTTCGTCCGTATCCGCTGCATCCGCTGCAAGTCGCAAATAACCCTCAAAAAAGCCCGCATTGAAAACCACCAAAAGGACACACAAAGAAGCCAAAATTCTATTTTTTGGTTTATTTTTCATATCCACATTGTAGCACGACCTTGGTTTGGAGCAAGCAATTTTAAAAATGACTATGCAAAAGACGAAGGGGAATTCCCCCTTCGTCTTTTTGAAGTTTTTGTCCCTTTCTGGCTTATTTGCCTTCCGTTGCCGGCGCTTCCTTGACCACTCCCTCCACCTTTGTCACGTCAGCTTCCACCTTCTCATCCAGCGCAGCCAGTTCTTCCTCACTGCGCGGCGCCGAAACGCCAGCCACAATAGTTTCTGGTTCCAACACAAATTTTACCCTGGCCGGAACTTTAAGGTCACCGACAGTAATGTGATCTTCAAAAGTCTTGAGCAAAGAAAGATCCACTTCGATATTCTGCGGCAAGTCGCCAGGAAGACAGCTCACCAACACCTCGTCCATATTCTTAACCAAGGTTCCTCCGAGCGCCTTGACCGCCTCAGATTCACCGATAAATTCCAACGGGATATTGGCTTCCACTTCTTCGTCCATGCGCACCTGGTAAAAATCGATATGCGCAAAAGCTCCACTGATGGGCTCAGTTTGCACTTCATAAACCAAGACGTTTTGCTTTGCTCCGTCTATTTCCAGTTGCACGATGGCGCTTTCTCCAGCTTGCGCATAAACGCGTTCAAAAGCAAGTTTCTCAACGGAAAGATCCGTATTGGCAATGCCGCGGCCATAAAGAACGGCTGGGATAAATCCTTCTGAGCGCAATTTTTTGGCTTTGCTTTTGGCATTATCGCGCTTGGTGGCTTTGAGTGCAATCTTTTGGGTCATATTCTTGGTACATTCGCAAAGGATATTAAAACGCGCAAAGCGCGCTTTCCTTCACCGGAGATATGAAAAAATTATTACTTCTTCTTAAGGGCCCCGACTTTATGAGTAAAAACCGTATGGGCTTTGAGCACCTCATCTATGCTGATTGGGCTACTGGATAAAACTTTTTGAGCTTCTTCCTTGCCAAGATCCGTAGGTACAGCAAAACTCAAAAGCCCGCCTTGGCCAAAAGAAACGAAAACGAGCATCGAAATATGACAGTTGGCGCAAGTCATATGCAACATGGAGCGCTGCTGATCGGAATGCAACAAAAGAGCCTTGGTGCTCCCATGGCGCTTGGCGCATGCCGGACATACAGACAGATGTTCCATATTTTCAAAAGGCGTCTTTGTTCCCATATTTCCTTTTTTAAACGGACGGCTTTACCGATCGCTCCGCCCAATTTACCACGTCCGGACAAAATAGTCAATAAGGATCCGCCGCCACCTCCAAAGTATGCTCCCGACGCGACCAAATACTCAAAAGAAGGCCCAAGGCCGAAAAAGCAGCTATCAAAGAGCTGCCCCCGTAGCTCAAAAGTGGCAAGGGAATGCCTGTAACCGGCAAAACGCCCATATTCATCCCGATATTTTCCACAAAATGCAAAAAAAACATGGCGAAAATACCCGTAGCCAAAAGATAGCCAAAATTATCCGGAGCGGAACGAGCAATGATTCTGATGCGCATAAACAGAAGAGAAAAAAGGCTTATAACGGCCAAAGAACCCACCAATCCAAGCTCTTCCCCGACTACCGCAAAGATGAAGTCCGTGTGCTTTTCGGGCAAAAAATTGAGGTTTGATTGAGAGCCATGTCCGATCCCTTTGCCCAAGAAGCCCCCACTACCGATTGCGATCATTGCTTGATTCACATTATATCCGCTCCCCCTGGCGTCTGCAGCCGGATCAAAGACAGTCATAATACGCGCCCTTTGATAGTCCGCCAAACCAGACCAGACCCCCCCGGCAACAATAAGTCCGACCAAAACAAGGACTGCGATCGTCTTGCGCGAAATTCCGGAAACAAAAAGCATGATGGCCCAAATGCCGGCCAATACCATCGCGCTTCCAAAATCCGGCTGCTTCATTACCAAAGCAATCATTGCCAAAGAAAGAATGACTGAAGCAATGATCCTGCCCACCTCCCCCAGTTCCATTTTTTTTTGCGAAATAAAGCTAGCCAAAAATATGATCAAGGAAAGTTTGGCCATTTCTACCGGCTGGATATGAAAAGGTCCTACGCCTATCCAACCCACCGTACCCCTGATTGGCTTGCCGAAAACAAGCACCAAGACAAGAACGCCCAGTGTGGCAAAGTAAATAGGCGTCCCCATGCGTTTCAAATGCTGATAATTTCCCTGGGAAAGCGCAAGCATCACTCCCATTCCCAAAGCCGCATACATCGCCTGCTTGCCAAAAACAGACATGCCCTCAATTCCGGGATTTGCCCGAGAAATACTATAAAGAACGGCCAAGCTTATACCCAAAAGCAGCATGGCTGCAGCCAACAAAAGCCAATCCGTTTTTCTGAAGATACGGAGCATAAGCAAGAAAATTAATGCCGAGAAACTTCAGGATTTAACTCCAAAAGCTCAATTCCTAACCAGCGGCTTGGCGAAAGCATATGGATCATACATATTGGAAGAGGCCTCCATTTCCACGCTGGAAACTTCAGCTGACAAAGCATACGGCCACGTCAATCTAAAATCCCTTTCTTCGCGCGCCTTAACCGTCGTTTTTTCAGTAGCGCTAATCCCCAAAATTCTCCCTTCCTGCGAACGCAACACCACGACTATTCCTATTTTGGCCAAGTCGTAAGGACTTTCGTTCCTGAGCACTCCATACGCTTCACTCCCCACGAAAGAGGGAGATTTGGAATATTGCTTGCTTACGATGGTAAGTTGCGGACGAGAAACATCCTTGAGCTCTTGCCAGGAAATATCCGTTATTTCCAAAACCAAGGGATCCTTGGATACGCCCTGCGGCAAACGAATTCCTAGCGCCACAACATATTTCGTTTCCGCCGGCAAAATAAAGCTGCTTCCCTCGCTGCGCATTATTTCCTTCCCATCCTCCCCTTTGAGAACAAAGGAAAAAGAAAACGAGCCGCTCCCGAGCTGCGTATTCGGATTGCGCAATTTGGCTACGAAATCAAAAGCTTCATCGGCAGCCGGGACAAAAGCCGTTTCCAAGACCTCCAGCGGCTTGGCGTTTTGCGTATCCTCACAAGGAGCACACCTTCCGCCGCAATCCACTCCTTTTTCGTTTTGATTTTGCTTACCGTCGGTGCAGCTGGGGTCCGGCATAGCCAAATCATAAACACCCAAACCCAAAAGAATGGCCAGCACAAAATAGATTGAGATTATTATTCCTCTTTTAAGAACCCGTGGCTCGGTCATATATTTTTATACGTTTTTATCTTATCTTTCTTTGAATTGTACACCAAGGCACACCAATAAAGCAAAACAAAAAAACAAGCCCCGGGGGCTTGCTTTAAATCCTTTTTGAGAAGTTCGAGACCGCTGTTCTGGCGACGACCTACTCTCCCTCCACCTAAAGGCGAAGATACCATCGGCGCTGAAGGGCTTAACTGCTCTGTTCGGTATGGGAAAAGGTGTACCCCCTTCGCAAAAGCCACCAGAACATCAGCCTCGAACATGTAGGAAAAACGTTGGTTACGTAATTCGTAACTGCTAACCATGGAAATTGAGAAAGATTAAAAGACCTATTAGTACTTCTCGGCTAAGTCCGTTACCGGACGTGCACCTGAAGCCTATCAACCTGGTAGTCTTCCAGGAGATCCCGCCGCACACAGCACGGAAGCACCAACTCACAAGATGCAATTCCAAAGCAAATCTCAAGCACCAAAACTCAAAATTCAAAAAGTTTTGAAAATTGAAAATTTGGAATTTGAAAATTGTTTGGAAATTGGAAATTGGAAATTGGAAATTCCGTGCTGCGCACGGCTTGTGCCTTATCTTGGGCGGAGCTTCCCGCTTAGATGCTTTCAGCGGTTATCTCGTCCGAACATAGCTACTCGGCAGTGGACCTGGCGGTCCAGCCGATACACCAGAGGTTCGTTCTTTCCGGTCCTCTCGTACTAGGAAAGAGTTCCCTCAAGCACACACGCCTACAGCAGATAGAGACCAACCTGTCTCACGACGGTTTGAACCCAGCTCGCGTACCGCTTTAATTGGCGAACAGCCAAACCCTTGGGACCTTCTCCAGCCCCAGGATGCGATGAGCCGACATCGAGGTGCCAAACCCCTCCGTCGATGTGGACTCTTGGGAGGGATCAGCCTGTTATCCCCGGGGTAACTTTTATCTGATGATCTTCCACACTCCTACGAGTAATGGTCGGTTCACTAAATTCCACTTTCGTGACTGATCGACTTATAGGTCTTGCAGTAAAGCAGGCTTGTACTTTTGCGCTACCAGTCCGATTTCCATCCGGACCTAGCCTACCTTTGTAAACGCCTCCGTTGCCATTTAGGAGGCGACCGCCCCAGTCAAACTACCCACCAGGCACTGTCCCCGGACCGGTAAGAATTCAGTAATCAGTATGCAATATCTTGTTGTGGAACGCATAAGGTGCCAAAGGCACCCCATACGCAATACTTCATACATCATACTGGGCTCTTAACGGCCCAGGGTTAGAACTAAAACTTTGGCAGGGTGGTATTCCACTGTTGACTCCACGCCATCCGGAAACGGCGCTTCAAAGTCTCCCACCTATGCTCGGCAACCAAAATCTCAGTCCAATACCAAGTTGTAGTAAAGCTCCACGGGGTCTTTTCGTCTTGCTGTAGGTCGACAGCATCTTCACTGTCATTGCGATTTCACCGGGTCCTTCGTTGAGACAGTTCCCAAGTCGTTACACCTTTCATGCGGGTCAGAATTTACCTGACAAGGAATTTCGCTACCTTAGGACGATTATAGTTATCGCCGACGTTCACTGGCGCTTCAGAGAATAGCTTGCACCACCCTCCTTAACGTTCCAGCACTGGTCAGGTGTCAGCCCCTATACTTCAGCTTGCGCTTTTGCAGAGACCTGTGTTTTTGGTAAACAGTCGCTTGGGAAATTTTCACTGCGGCCAGCCTTGCGGCTGGCGAGACATCTCGCGAACTTACGTCTAGATTTTTTGCCGAGTTCCTTAACGAAGGTTCTCCCGTTCACCTGAGGCTACTCGCCTCGCCTACCTGTGTCGGTTTTCGGTACGGTCGCGGCAGTATTAACCTTAGAAGCTTTTCCTGGTACCCTGCTCCACTGCGTTGCTCCCGACGAATCGGAAACTTCTGTGACAGCTCGGATTTATGTGTGGCGGATTTGCCTACCACACGTCCTCACTGCCCCAACGTCAATCCAATAAGACGCGCTGTGTACAAGAATACGTCACTCCATCGAATACTGCTGCGGTGCAGGAATATTAACCTGCTGTCCATCGACTACGCCTTTCGGCCTCGCCTTAGGACCGACTAACCCTGGGTCGATCAACGTTGCCCAGGAAACCTTAGGCTTACGGTGTGTACGGATTTCACGCACATTGTGGTTACTCATGCCAACATTCTCACTTCCCTGCGCTCCACCATGGGTCACCCCTTTGGCTTCGGCGCACAGGGAACGCTCTCCTACCGCTCATAGATTTCTCAAACCGCACTTTAAATTCACAGTATTGGCACAATCATTTACAGTCGCAGCTACGCTGCGCCTGAAAAATGTCAAGCAATACACGCAAATCAAGCAATGTCTGAGAAATCTATGAGCCCGCGTCTTCGGCACCATGTTTAGCCCCGTTACATTTTCGGCGCGAAGTCTCTGGTCTAGTGAGCTGTTACGCACTCTTTAAAGGGTGGCTGCTTCTAAGCCAACCTCCTAGATGTTTAAGAAACTTCACTTCCTTTCCCACTGAACATGGATTTGGGGGCCTTAGACGGCGATCTGGGCTGTTTCCCTTTTGAGATCCGACCTTAGCGCCGGATTTCTGACTGCCCTGATAGTTATCCTAAGAATTCGGAGTTTGGTTGGGAACCCTACGGCGAACCGCGAATTCTCATCCAGTAGCTCTACCTCTTGGACATAGTTAACAGGACGCTAGCCCTCAAGCTATTTCGGAGAGAACCAGCTATTGCCGAGCTCGATTGGAATTTCTCCCCTACACACAAGTCATCCCCGAGTGTCGCACGGCTCGTGGGTTCGGGCCTCCCCCTGGTGTTACCCAAGGTTCACCCTGCTCATATGTAGCTCGCCCGGCTTCGGGTCTAGTTCATACGACAATGGCGCCCTATTCAGGCTCGCTTTCACTGCGCCTCCGGAGTGTCTGCTCCTTAGGCAAGCCGCATAAAACTAACTCGTTGGCTCGTTCTGCAAAAAGCACGCTGTCACGGACGCAAGCGTCCGCTCCAACTCTTTGTTAGCGCATGGTTTCAGTTCTATTTCACCTCCCTCCCGGGATGCTTTTCACCTTTCCCTCACGGTACTAGTTCACTATCGATCTGAAACAATATTTAGCCTTGGAAGTGTAGTGCTCCCAGATTCAGACGGGATTTCACCGGTCCCGCCCTACTTGAGGACAAACACACGCGGTACATTCGCTTTTCGTATACGGGACTATTACCCGCTATGGTTCCACTTTCCAGAGGATTCTACTAAGGGAATGTAACGCGCCCCGATCAAACGAGTCTATTTGCCTCGCAACCCCATATCCGAAGATATGGTTTAGGCTATTCCGCGTTCGCTCGCCACTACTTACGGAATCTCTTTTGATTTCTGTTCCTCCTGGTACTAAGATGTTTCAGTTCCCAGGGTTTGCCGCACGCGCCTATTTTATTCAGCGCGTGATTCCCGTCTCAAAGACGGGAGGGTTGCCCCATTCGGAGATCCCCGGATCAAAGCTTGTTTAGCAGCTCCCCGAGGCTTATCGCAGCCGACCGCGTCCTTCATCGCTTGTTTCAGTCAAGGCATCCACCATACGCGTTAAGTAACCTTCCTTCATTTCACGGTTAGCAGTTAGTAATTACCTAACTGCATTCAATCGCTTTTCCTACTGACTGTCGTTTGCTGTACGCCCGACATGCTTTTTCCGCAAACATGCCACACGCTTCGACAGCCATATTCTGTTTTCAAGTTGCCGCTAATGCGGAAACTCCGGCGCTCATAACGTTAAGCTCTTTTAACGTCATAACCGATTCCTGTTTCAGCACTATCTTTTTTTGGCAAACAAAAAATCCCCTTTGCAGCGGAAATCATAAACGTCCCTCTTTGAAAGCAAGACGCTACTTCACCCGCTAACCATATTCTGTTTTGTCTTTAGTATCTTCAGATGGATCCGAGTACTGCTTAGACGTAGGTCCATCATAGCAGAACAAAAAAACCTGTCAAGCCCTTGGACATAGTAGCCCACTGACTAAATTACCCGGGCCTCTTTAGGCTCTGGAAAGGCTCAAAAAAGCCGCACCCTTTTGTAAGGAAGGGTGCGGACAATAATACACAATGGCTCTTTGGGAGAAGCTACTTGCGCACAGCTATTTCTTCGCGCAATTTACGCAAAATATTGGCAGCTTCATCGCGCCCGCCCAGCCCAAAAGCAAGTCCCGTGGCAAGCGAAATCGCCGCCACCAAACCGATAAAGATGGTATTGACCAATGATGCAGCTATCCCCAGCTGAATAAGCGCAGCCAACAAGCCAAACACGAAGATAGCCCATTTGGAAATGGTTGCCAAAAGCGTTGCGCTCATGATGCCTGCCGCATGCGTGCTGGAGCGCACCACACTATAAACGAAATTGGCCAGCAAGAGAGCAATGGCCAAAATGACGGTAGCCACCACCACGTTTGGCAAATACAGTATTATGCTATTGAGAAAATCAGTAACCTGGTCCAGCCCCAAAATATCCGTGGCCGCCATCAAGAAAACCAGCACCAAAAACCAACGCACCAGCTCTCCGAAAAAGCCGGCCGCACTTATCTCCATCCCGGACTCACGCATGTGCCTGGCCAAACGCATCCTATCGATAGCCTGGTCAAGCCTGGTAATGCCCACTGCGCGTGAAACCACCTTCCCTACCAACGAGGCGATTAAAAAACCGATCGCCAAAACCAATATAGCCCCTACCAGAGCCGGCACGAAGCCCACAAACCTTCCCCATAAATCCAGCAGTGACATAGTCACCGCTTCGCCCCATGTTTGAACAGGAGTCATTTTTTTATTTCTTAAAAAATTAAAAACTTAAAAAACACTTTTTATGGCTGAGGGATACTCGCCTCTTCTATTGTCGGAGCTTGATTTGGCGCATTGTCTGCCGGAGGAGTTTGCACGGCGCTTTCGCTCGGCGCAGACTCCGGAATAACATTCACCCCCTGATTTCCCCTGGCCAAATATTCATTATTATCAATCCCTTGGCGCACATTGGAGATAAGCTTTTCCACTTGCTCGCGCAATTGGTTGTTTTCCGCAGGAATGTTTTCCAGGACCGCCTGATACTGCAAAACCGCTTCCTCTCGTTTTTTGACCGCTTCATACGAAAGGCCTAGGGCTATACGGATACTGGAATTTTTTTCATTGTACCGCAAGGAATCTTCCAAAACCCTGAGTGCCGCATCTTTATCCCCCTCTTCACCCCTCTTTTTAAGAAGCTGCGAGGCAGTTAATGCGTAAGCCGG
>DAOKZJ010000023.1:0-10861 GCA_035325685.1 Candidatus Moraniibacteriota bacterium
GCTCCGCGACCAGGATTCGAACCTGGAACCAATTGGTTAACAGCCAACTGCTCTACCGTTGAGCTATCGCGGAATATTCGGTTTTCAAATGTCGCTCTGTAAAGCGACAAAAGCATTTTAGCAACATTATCTTCTCTTGGCAAGAGTTACCCAAAACGCCCCGGCAGAGGGGCGCTTTGGACTTAATATATGGGAAAACTCAAAATTCTAATAATCCTTGAGCTTATCGAGCGTGCGGTGTGCGCGAATTTTATCCAAAGCTTTAGCCTCAATCTGACGGATTCGTTCGCGGGTGACGCCAAACTCTTTGCCCACTTCTTCCAAAGTGTGCGTTACGCCGTCCTCCAGACCGAAACGGATCTTGAGGATCTTTTGCTCCCGCGGACTGAGTTCCCTAAGTACGTCCTGCACGTGGCTGCGCAACAATTTTTGCGAAGCGATCTGGTGCGGCATGACGGTTTCCGTATCCTCGATGAAATCTCCCAGCACGCTGTCATCTTCGCTGTCCCCTACTGAAGTTTCCAAAGATACCGTTTCTTGCGAAATCTTCTGGATATGCCGGATTTTTTCCACCTCCATATTCATCTCCGCGGCGATTTCTTCCGGCAAAGGCTCGCGTCCCAATTCCTGCACCAGGCGCCTGGTCACTTGCGTGTATTTGTTGATTGTTTCCACCATATGCACCGGGATGCGGATGGTGCGCGACTGATCGGCCAAGGCGCGCGTGATCGCTTGGCGGATCCACCAGGTGGCATAAGTGGAAAACTTGAATCCTTTGGTATAATCGAATTTTTCCACCGCGCGGAAAAGGCCGATATTGCCTTCCTGGATCAAATCCAGCAGGGACAAGTTGTGGCTCCTGCCTACATATTTTTTGGCGATACTGACCACCAATCTAAGATTCGCTTCGGTCAGTTTCTGTTTGGCCACCAAGTCCCCTTTCTCGATCGCTTTGGCCAAGCGGATTTCTTCGTCCGCGCTGAGCAGCGCCACGCGTCCTATCTCGCGCAAATACATCTGCACCAAATCGCTGGCGCTGTCATCCAAGCTTTCGGAAAGCATGGAGTCCGATCTCTTCTCTTTTTTGCTGCGTTCGTAAGCTTCGGCCTCCTTTTCCGAATCTATCTTAAGCATTTCGTCGGAAACCACTATCTTGATGCCGGCAGTCTCCAGTTTCTCATAAAGGCTTTCCAATTCCGTCAGTTCTTCCTCCACATCCGGCATCAGATGGATAATTTCGTCTTCGGTCACGAATCCCCGCTGGCGACCGCGCGCGATCAAATCGGCAATCACGTCAATCGGCTGCGCTTCGCTTTCCTTGAGAACCTCTTTTTTTACTTCCTTTTTGGCGACACTTTTAGGTGCAGCCTTCGCAGATTTTCTGGATGATGCCGACTTTTTGACAGGCTGCGGCTTTTTGGGCGCAGGCTTTTTGGGCGTAACTTTCTTGAGCGATGGCTTTTTTTTGGCAACCGGACGAGCGGCGGCCTTCTTTTTGGGAGGCTGCTGCTTTTGGGGCGCCGCCTTCTTTGCTGGCTTTTTCTTCATAAAAAAGTAAACACATGACGCCACACACCGCAAAAATGCGGTCCGTGGCCGTTATTTTAATGCCTGGGTGAGCTTGGTAAACTCCCCCATGAGCGCTTGTACCTTCTCCCTGTCGCCAGCTTCTTCAGCTGCGCGGATCTCTCTGATAATACCACCCAACTTTTGTTTTTGCAATTCACGGCCATATTCTTCCAGATATTGCCCTGCCAAAATGCGAGCCTCTTCCGCTTCCAGGGTTTTGAGCGTACCATCCGGCGCAAAGCTGTAAGCCGCGGCGAACCTAAGACCAAGCAACTTTTGGCGAAAATTATCTTGCTCCACTTCCAAAGCAAGGGCGTCGGCGTTATATCCGCAAGAGCTTCCCTTTTGCGCCAAAAAAGAAAGCAACTTATCGTCATGTATATACGCTCTTTGGGCGAAATCTCTTGCAAACTCCTCCCAGACAGCAGGAATGACCAAAAGGATGCCCGCCAAATGCTCGCTGATAACCGTAAGTCTTTCCTGAAAAGAAGCATCTCCCGCTTCCCGAAAACCCATCTGCCCGCCGACAGAAGAAGGGGTCGGGCGATTTTTACGCAACATTTCCAAAACAGTTCGCTCATCCATGCCGGCGGCATGCGCCACTTTGCTTGCCCAATGCTGGGTTTCGGCCGGATCATGCACATGTTTTATCCTTTCGAGCATGGCATGCACGAACTTCTTTTTTCCTTCGGCGCTGCGCATATCCACGGCGGCAAAATTTTTCTGCAAAAAATATTCCATCGCCGGAAGAGAAAGCCGGATCGCTTCAGCCAGTATGGCCGGGTCTTTTTCCACCGCTTCAGCCGCATCTTTGGCCCCTTCGAGCCTCACTAACCGCACATCCAGTTCCTTTTCGGCGCAAAGATCGGCACTGCGTTCTGCCGCAGCTTGTCCGGCGCTGTCCATATCGAAAAGCATCAGGACGCGCGGCGCAAAACGCTTGAGCGTGTCCACTTGTGAAGGAGTGAGTGCGGTGCCGGAAACAGCCACCGTATGGGCAAATCCGGCCTGATTAGCCGCAATGACATCCAGGTTGCCTTCCACCAGCAGCGCTTCTCCTTTGGCCTTGATGGCGCCCTTGGCTTGGTAAATGCCGTAAAGCGCGTTTCCTTTGTGATAAAGTGCAGATTCGGGCGTGTTGATGTATTTGCCCATCTTTTCGTCCGCACCAGGCAGCACGCGCGCGCTGTATCCTATCACCGCGCCCATAGGGTCTGTTATGGGAAACATGATCCGGTCGCGAAAGCGGTCGTAGTAATTGGCGGCCAAGGATTTCCCTGCCGCAAAGGATGCTTGCTGCTTTTCGACAAGCAATCCGGTTTTAGCTATCTCGGCAACTTCATAACCCCTACTTACCAGGAATTTCAAAATATTATCCCAGCCGGGCGGAGCATAACCCATGCGGAAAGACCTGAGGCTGTCTTCGGCCAAACCGCGCCCTGTAAGATATGGTAGCGCCTTGGCCCGCCCCATTCCTTTCCAAAGCTGCGTTTCGTAGAATTTGGTCGCGAGCTCCATTATTTCCAAAAGTTTCTTTTTGTCGCTTTTTTCCTGCGGCTCTCCAGCCGAAAGCTCCACGCCCGTGCGCTCAGCCAACATCTTAAGAACCTCGCGAAAGTCCAAATTCTCCAGCTCCATCAAAAAAGTGAACACGTCTCCGCCCTTGCCGCAGCCGAAACAATGGAAAATTTGCTTGTCTTCGTGCACCATGAAAGAAGGGCTTTTTTCGTTGTGAAACGGGCAAAGACCTTTCAGGTTGGCTCCGGATTTGGTAAGACGCACATATTCACCGACCACGTCGGCAATGTTGATGCGCGCCTTGATATCTTCTACGACTGAGTTCATCGGCCTTAAAGTAAAGAGCTTCGCCTTAAGGCAAAGTATGGGGGGGAGATTTTGCCCGGAGAAAATGTTGGCCGCCATTTTTAGTTTGGGCTGTGCCTTTCTCCGCACCAGAGCGGAGAGAACAGGATTCGAACCTGCGTAGGGTTGCCCCTAACACGCTTTCCAAGCGTGCGCCTTCAACCGCTCGGCCATCTCTCCGCTCTGTGGCGGATATAACTTCATCTTGAAATCAAAGAGTTTAACGAATTGCCGGCCAGGATGACCTTCTTCGGTTCGCCGCCCGACAGGGCGACCACCTGAGACCTCTGCAAAAATTTAAAGCCTTCCCAGTCTAAGCTATTTTGACGAAAAACACAATACTTGGGCTTTATTGGAAGCAATTTTATTAATTATACCATGCACTCGCCCCGGAAAAAACAAGGCCAAAAACCTTGTTTTTTCGCAAACCACCCAACCAAGTTTTCCGCAGCTTATTTCAAACTTCTTTTATGCCCATCAGCCGCATTTTTTCGCCGCCGGGAATTTGCCCCATAATGACCACTATTTTATCGCCGCTGGATAGCTTTTTTTGCTCTTTTAATCTGGCGATCAGCCAATCCACGTCTTCGCGGAAAACGCCGCCCTTTTCGTAAAGGAAAGGTTCTATTCCCCAGACAAGCGCGAGTTGAGCATAAGTTCGGCTGTCGTCCGTGACGGCATACATGGGCTGCTCCGGCCGGAAATGGGCCATCAGGCGCGCCGTAAGGCCGCTGGCGCTGCCCATGATGATCGCCTTGGCCTCGCTTACCTTAGCCAATTCAAAGGCGCTGCGCGCCAAACTTATCCGTTCTCCGTCCTTTTCTGTTTCCAGCGCCAAAGAAACGTCGTCAAAAGGCGAATTTTCCGTATTGACGGCTATCTCGGCCATGGTGCGCACGCTTTCGACCGGATATTTGCCGCTAGCGGATTCGCCGCTGAGCATGACCGCATCGGCGTGATCGACGACGGCATTGGTGACGTCACTCACTTCCGCGCGCGTCGGCCGCGGATTTTCAATCATGGAGTTGAGCATTTGCGTAGCCACAATCACCGGCTTGATCTTGGCGATACTTTTGCGGATTATTTCCTTTTGCAAAATGGCCACCCGCGTTCCTTCTATCTCTATGCCCAAGTCGCCGCGCGCCACCATCACCGCATCGGTATGTTCGATTATTTCGTCCAAATTGCGGATGGCCTCCTTGCGCTCTATCTTGGCCACGATTTGGGGAAGATGTGCCTTTTCACCCAAAAACGCCCGCATGCGTCCCCGAAGATCTGCGACATCCGCCCCGCTCCCCACGAAAGACATGGCCACAAAATCCACGCCTTCGCGCAAAACAAATTCCAGATCCTTCTGGTCTTTTTCGGTGATGGCCGCAATGCGCAGCTTGGCATCCGGGATGTTCACCCCCTTGCGGTTTTTAATCGTTCCGCCGTCTATCGTTTCACAAAGGAGTGTGCCGTCCTTCTTTTCCTTTACGATTATCTTGATAAGTCCGTCTTCGACCAAAATTTCATGCCCCACCTCAATATCGTCGACTATATTCGCAACGTCCAAAAGAAACTTGCTGGTATTGGAAATTCCTTCATTTGAAATTGATGCAAAATCCGGCGACTTCGCCACGTCACTCACCAACACCAAATCTCCCGTCTTTATCGCCAACTCGCCCTCAACCGAAGTCCTGATGCGCGGACCTTGCAAGTCCGCCAAAATTCCCACCGAAACGCCCAACTCCGCGGAAAGCTCGCGAACAATCCTTATCACGTTGGCGTGCCACTCGTGGGATCCGTGCGAAAAATTAAGCCTTGCCACGTTCATCCCCTCCTGGATAAGGGTGCGCAACATTTCCTGGCTTTCGCTGGCCAAACCGATCGTGGCCACTATTTTCGTTTTTTTCATAAAAATAAATTGCCGATCAACAAATAATTTTCCAATTGCCCGCAACTGGCAAATCGGAATTGTATATTTACATATTAAAACAAAACGGGCAACCTTCAAAGGCTGCCCGTGTGCGCGAAAAAAACCGAGCTTTTACAAATTGATTTTTTCCGCCAAGTCGCCTACGATCGGCAATTTTTCTTTTTTGCCGGAAAGCACGTTGATGATTCCCATGATGCTGAACACCAAAACGATGACGCCAATCACCCACCCGAACACCGGAAACCAACTGACCACCCAACCGATAAGCAGCACCAGCCCTTGCTTGGCGTGAAACTGGGCAAATGCGGATTCCTTGCGTCCCAAAAGCGGAATAAGGCACAGCACGCCCAAATAACCCAGCAGCGCCCAAAGCTTGTTCTCGCTCACATCATCGCCTTTCGGAGAGCTTTCCTGCGCAGGAAAATCTTCTTGCTTGGGAGCTTCCTGCTCCATGCCCTCTTGTTTGTTCTCTTCCATATTTTTTTTGCTTATTTATGCACCCTTGTTTAGTATTACCATTCATCTTTATTTTAATTTTACCATCAGCCACTCGGTTTGACAAATGCTTAAAATGGGAGTATAATACAAGGTTATGGTTTTTTTACAATCCAATGCCCCGGAGGAATTATCATGCAAAAAATCGCTTTCCTGCCGCTCTTTCTGTTGCTTGTGGGGTGTGCCGTTTCCGGACATTCCATGGTCGCGCAAGACTTCTCCAAAGAAGCCGCCCCCCCTTCCCCGGAAGAAATCCTTGTTTCTAAGGAACAAGCGCCTGAACAAGAGGCATCCGCGGAGGGATTTGGACGGATAGACGAAATGGAAATCTGGGTCCTTTCGGCCAAAATAGTGGTCCGCCAAAACGATCCGCCGCGCGAAAAAATCTATTCCGCCGCTACGGCTTCGCCCAAAAACGCCCGCGATCTTCCCTACGACAAGGTCGGCAGCATTTGGGCGGTTTCGCTCAATCCTTCCTGGACGGTGCCCGAAAGCATCCTCCGCGAAGAAGCGGCCAAGGGACGCAAAATGAAAAAAATTTACGCACCCGGCGAAAAGGGGAACCCCCTGGGCAAAGTAAAGCTGTTCATCAAATACGGAAAATGGAACAGCTCGCTGGGGATTCATGGCACCGACAATCCCCGCAGTATCGGGAAAAGGGTAAGCCACGGCTGCAACCGCCTGAGCGAAGAAGATGTATTCGCGCTGGCGCAAATTATCCTGACCCAAAACGGGAAAAACGCGCAGGATTTTTTGCAAAAAGCCGCCGCCAATCCCCTTAAGAACATTGTGGTTAAAATAACCGACGGACCCAAGGTTATTTACCGCAAAAAGTAAACCAAAGGGCAACGCCAAGCGTTGCCCTTTTTGCATACTCAAATATCCATTTCCTCCAGTTCCCGCCAAATCTCGTCCGGAATGGGATCACGCTCGGGTGCCATGCCGGGGTAACGCCACGCACTGATGATTACGATTTTCTTAGTCGCCTTCAAGCAGCTTTTGAGTTTTTGTATTTTCAAATTCCCGTTTTCAGCGCCTTCTTTTTCCTTTTTATTTTCCCCTTTTAACTTATAAAGTACCCAGATTTCCTGCGGCCATTTTTCCTTACCCTGGACATCTTTTTTGACAGTGCCGGCCGGCTGCATCACCGCCACGGTGTTGGCGGCAATGCCCGTTTCGGTGCGCTTGGGCGCGCGAATTACGGCACGCACCTTCTGTTCGCTAAGAGCGTATTGGCGCATCTTAAAAAAGGAATGCTCGGTCCATTCGTATTTGTCGCTATTTTTGGGAGGTTTGAGGCTTTTGGTTTTCCACATATCTCCATTGAAATACAAAACAAAGCCGCCGGCAACCGCCGACGGCTTTATTACGCCCAACAAGCTAAAAACTAACTCCCCGTTATTTGACCTCCATCCCCCGCAGGGCTGCGATCCTCTCTTCCACGGGCGGATGAGTCATGAACAGCTTGGAAACTTTCTTCCCTTTGAACGGGTTGGCGATGTACAAATGCGCCGTGGCGCGGTTGGCAGCTTCCAGCGGCTCGGTATCGGCAGAAATTTTTTCCAGAGCCCGTGCCAAACCTTCGGGATAACGCGTAAGCAACGCTCCGTCCGCATCAGCCAAAAACTCCCTTTTGCGCGAGATGGCAAGCTGCATGAGCATGGCGGCAAAAGGAGCCAAAACAGACAAAACAATCGCTGCGACCAGCAATATCACGCCCAATTGTCCTCGGTCCCGATCATCGCTTTTTGCGCCAAAAAAAGCCCAGTGCCTGAACCAGTCTGCCAAAAGAGTCACGAATCCGACCATGACCACCACGACCGTGGACAGCAAGATATCGCGGTTCCCGATATGCGAAAGCTCATGCGCAATCACCCCTTCCAGCTCGACTTTGTCCAGACGCTGAAGAATCCCTGTCGTGAAACAAATGACGCCATGCGCGGGATCGCGTCCGGTGGCAAAGGCATTCAGGGCGCTATCCTCGATGATGTATATCTTGGGGATCGGCAACCCGGCTGCGATGCAAAGATTTTCCACCAAATGGTAAAGCTCCCGCGCGTTTTCATGCGTCACTTCCTTGGCGCCGCTCATGGCCAAAACGATCTTGTCGCTCCACCAATAGGAACCGAAGCTCATAAGAACCGAAAAAATGACTGCGCCATAAAGGATGGCACTGTTGCCCATCGCACCGGCAAACACATACCCGATGCCGATGACAAGCACCAAAAAAACCGTGATATAAAACCAAGTCAGGCGCGTATTTCTGTCTGATTGGGTGTAGAGAGTCATCAAATTTAATCACTCCTTAAAATTCAACTTTAACCACTTCTTTTTCAGCTTCCTCCGCCTCAAAGAATTCACGCTTGGAAAGACTAATCATGGAAGCCATGATATTGGTCGGGATAGTTTCGATCTTGGTATTCAAATCGCGCACATTGCCGTTATAGAAACGGCGCGCGGCCTGGATCTTGTCTTCCGTATCGGTCAGCTCCCTTTGCAGCTCCAGAAAATTCTGGTTGGCCTTGAGATCCGGGTAGTTTTCGGTAACGGCAAAAAGTGATTTAAGTGTTCCGCTCAGCATGTTTTCAGCTTCTTGCTTGTCATGCACGCCGCTGGCATCCATGGCGGACGTACGCGCCTGGGTAACTTTTTCCAAAAGATCTTTTTCGTGCGCGGCATACCCCTTGACCGTGCTGATCAAGTTAGGGATCAGGTCGTAGCGGCGCTTGAGCTGCACGTCGATATCGCTCCAAGCTTCTTCCGTGCGATTTCTGAGCTTAATCAGCGAATTGTACATGCCCGCGAGCCAAAGAACCAAGAGAGCGGCAATAATTAGTCCGATTACGGTCGGTGTCATATTTTTACTTGCTTAGGCCCGCCGGCTGCCGCCGGGCAGGAGTTGTTTAAGTTTCTTGATTTTAACATATCCTACGTTTTTACGCTAAAAACAAAGGCGTTCTTTCAAATAAAGGCTTTAGATGGTAAAATACCCAAGCAAGTAATCAAATTAACCGCTTAACCGCAAACACATGGAGATGCTCGCCCCTTATTACGTCTTCCTGATCCCTATCGTGGTCGGAGGCGTGGTCCAAATGACTAAATTCACCGTTTATTGCCTCAAGCATGGCTGGAACATCCGTTACGCCATGACGCACGGACACATGCCCAGCGCCCATACCGGATTTATCGTTTCCTTGGTCACTTCCGTGGGTTACTACGAAGGCATCGCCAGCGGCGCGTTCACGGTGGCGCTGGCCCTGGCCATCATCGTGGTGGACGATGCCGCGCGCCTCAGGGTTTACATGGGAGACCAGGGAAGATACCTCAACATGCTGGTGCGCCAGCTTAACATCGAGGAGCAATTTCCTCGTCTCAAAGAACGCATGGGACACCGCATCAGCGAGGTAATTGTAGGCGGCATATACGGTTTCGCCTTGACCATGCTTTTGGCAAAATGGCTCTCTTGATAAGTTGCCGTTCACAAAAAAAGAACCCCTGAGGGGTTCTTTTTTTATTTTTCCACCAAATTAAATTCAGCTGCGCTCCAGTCTTGGCTTGATGCCAAGTTTTTTGAGCAAAATGGCCATGGGGCAAAATCCCGTAACTCCGAACAAAGCCAGGTTTAATCCTACCAGCACCGGCAGCAGCAACCACCACAGATCGACCAAAATGGCCAAGACAATCCCTCCCAGTATAAACAAGCCACCCATGAGCCACAAAACCCGCTCCAGATACCAAGAATCCGTCTGCGCGCGATAAATACCCATAATTTCCAAATTTATAAATTAAACTCCCAGTTTAGCCAATTCCCGCTCTATCACTTTGCGATCATTCCAGGGTATTCTTTGGTCCGCGATCGCCATCGTTTCTTCCGCACCTTTGCCGGTCACCACAACCAAATCCCCTTCCTGGGCCAGCGAAAGAGCTTTGGCGATCGCCTCGCGCCTGTCCGGAATTTTCCAAAAATCCTCCCCCTCTTTTTTGTTTTTTACGCCGCCGGCCACCTCGTCTATTATCTGCTGCGGATCTTCGTAGTAGGGGTCTTCGTTTGTCACGATCACATAGTCGGCATGGCGCGAAACTATCTCCCCCATCAGCGGGCGCTTGCCCCGGTCGCGGTCGCCGCAAGAACCGAATACTGCAATGGTTTTAGCCCCGGCCTCTTTTGTGCCGCCAAGAAGTCCGTACAGTTTTTCCAAAGAATCCGGAGTCACCGCATAATCGACAATTATGTTCAGCCCTTTTTCGTTCTCGACCGTTTCCATGCGCCCGGGAATCCCTGTTATTTTCTCCAGCGCGCGAACCGTTGTTTGCAGCGGTATATCTTCGCAAATCCCCACGCATATCGCCGCCAGGGCGTTCTCCACGTTAAACATTCCGGGAAGAACAAGGCTGAAAGTTGCTAGTTGCACGTTGAATGTTGAACCGGAAATGCCAAGCTCGACATTTTCCGCTTTTATGTCGGCTTTGTTTCTTACTCCGTAAGTTATTTTTTTCTCATTGGAGAATTGCAAAAATTCTTCCGGCTTTTCCATGTCCGCATTCACGATGGCCGTTTTCGCTTTTTGGAACAATTTGGCTTTCGCCAAGCGATATTTTTCCATCGTCCCGTGATAATCCAAATGTTCGCGCGTCACGTTGGTAATTACCGCCGTATCATAAGCTATTCCCCAGACGCGGAACTGGTCAAGCGCATGCGAGGAGGTTTCCAGCACCAGATATGCGCAGCCCTCCTCGACTGCCTGCCGGATGAATTTCTGCACGGCAAAGGGGGAAAGGGTGGTGTATTTGGTGGCGTTCACCCATTGTTTGGCGCCGATCTTGAAATTGATCGTCGAAGCCATGGCTACTTTGTATCCTCCTTCCTCCAATACCTTGGTTATCATCTGCACGGTGGTTGTTTTGCCGTTGGTTCCGGTAACGCCAATGACTTTTATTTTGCGCGAGGGAAAACCATGAAAAACATTCGCCAAAAAAGCCAGACCGAAATGGTAGAGATTTTTGAGTGATTGA
>DAOKZJ010000024.1:0-10256 GCA_035325685.1 Candidatus Moraniibacteriota bacterium
TCTTGCAAGTGTAGCAATCGCAACTGCCGTCAACCGGCGCAAAATCACTCCGATATTTCTCGTTGGCGATGTTTATAGTCTCATAAAATGGACGCTCTGGTTTACGAATAGGTTCTTTTGAATCATTCGCTTGGGCATCAGAGTCATGGATTCCTTCTTTCCATACAAACAATCTGCCATGACGCCCTTCACGTGTGGGAATGACGCAGTCAAACATATCCACCCCTGCTGCGACGGCACGTTGCAGTTCTTCCGGCTTTCCCAGGCCCATCAGGTATCGAGGCTTTTCTTCGGGCAAAAGCGGCAATACCCATTCCAGTATTTCATAAAGGTGCTTCCTTGGCTCCCCCACGGCCACTCCCCCGATGGCATAGCCGTCAAAATCCAGTGCCGTCAATTGCTGGGCGCTTTCCTTGCGCAAATCTTCATACACGCTTCCTTGCACGATTGCAAAAAGAAGCGGCCTTTTCTCTTTGGGAATATCTTTTGTCCTCTCTTTGAAATGCTTAAGGCACCTTTCGGCCCAGCGCGTGGTCAATTGCAAGGATTTAAGCGCCTTTTCGTGTGCGCAGGGATACGGGGGGCACTCGTCCAGGACCATGATTATATCCGACCCCAAATTGAGCTGGATATCTATGGATTTTTCCGGGGTCATAAAGTATCTCTTGCCATCCAGGGGATCGGTAAACCACACCCCCTCTTCCGTAAGTTTTACTCCACTGCTCCCGAATTTCTTTTTTGCGCGCTCTCCCAAAGAAAATACCTGATAACCGCCCGAATCCGTAAGCATGGGACCATTCCAATTCATAAAGACAGCCAAGCCCCCGGCTTTGGCGATAAGCTCATCCCCGGGTCTAAGCCACAAATGATAAGTGTTTCCCAAAACGACTTGCGCCCCCAAAAGGCGCAGATCTTCCACGCTCACCCCTTTTACGGCTCCCTTAGTCGCGATCGGCATAAAAAACGGGGTGTGTACCACTCCGTTTTTGAGCTTCAAAACGCCCTTGCGCGCTTTTTCGTTTTTTTCCTCTACTTTAAAAATCATAAGCGCCTTGCCGCATAACTGTCCTCAAAAATATCTTCCTCTCTTCATTTCTTCTAATTTCCTTCCACCTTATACCAAGCCGCCTCCACGGTTTTGTCCGCCGTCAATTGCGTATCCAGTTCTTTGGAAGAAATCTCGATAGATCTTCCCGTAAACACGTCCCGTCCGGACATGCTAGCAGGCAAAGCCAATTTGAGCAACTGTCCGGCTTGATTCGGTTGCGGAACAACTTCAATCTGCAGCCAAAGCTCTTTCCAGGGTCCATTTATTCCGGTTCCGGCCGCAATAGTGCCGACATCCCACACGAATTCATTGGTGCGTTCATTAAAAACAAACTTCTCATTTCCTGGCAAGAATTTGCCGGTGAAACGCACCCCGGACGGCAAAGAACCCTTGACCGTCACCTGCTCCATGTCGTTAACCACATTGGCCATGGCTAGCCTGAGTCCAAAATATGTGGGCTGCCCCACCTTCATGGGCATGGCTCCCGTCTTCGGGAAAGCTCCCTCGCCATACAAAGCTTTCATTTCAAACAAAGCTTTGGTGGCGATTTTCATTTCCAACGTATTGCTCCCGATTACTTTATTGGATCCCACGTTTGTGGGAATGTCCGGGCTGTCTATTTTGGAAAAAACCGAAATGACCTGATTTTTGTCTTGTGGCCCGTTCATGGGCAAATTCGCCAACACCGGCACGGAAAAAGAAATCTCCCCTCCCCCTTGCGGCTCTATTTTGCCCAAGCCTGGAATATCCGAAGCTTTCCAGGTTATTATGCCGCGCGAAACGTCCAGGGCGCCTTTGCCAGCTTCTATTTTGGCAAAATCCACCGCCCTACCCTTTATCTCCGTAGTCACGATCGCGTCGCGCATTCCCATATTACCCGTGTTTTTGTACGCAATGCGGAATTTAAGCACCTCTCCGGCGCCCACCACCGCATCCTTGATCCCTTCTACTGTCTGCGTGATGGCCAACACTGGCCGCACTACCCGCGAAACTTTTTCCCGCGTGTTGAAAGCAACCAACAAGCCTTCTCCGTTAACATAACCCAGCGTCGCGCGCACGGCTTTGCTCTGCCCTTCGCTCCCGCTTATTTTGCCGCGAATGCGAATTTTGCCGGTTTCTCCCGGTTCCAATGTTCCCAAAATCCACGTATTGTCTTGCTGCGAAGGAGCGGGGTCCGCCCCGACAAAACTGAACCCGTCCGCATATTCGAATCTTACCTGCACATCCTTAAAAGCGCGCGCGTCGTAATTTTTGTAATCCACCACGTATTCCACATTGTCCCCGTCCGCCACATCTTGCGGCGCAGCCAGCTCCAACACCACCGGCGCGCTGGTGACCATGACGCTCATCTGTCCTTCGCGCACAACCTTCTCGCTCCTTACCCCCACGCCATAGCGCAGCGCTCCCCGCACATACACCGGATAATCCTCCGGAGCATAGAACATGCCGCCTATCTCCAACGTAACGCTGCCGCGGGACGGAACATCCCCCACGTACATCAAGCTGCTAGAGGGACTTAAGTATTTGAGATTGACATTATCCGTGGGCTGGAAGTTTTCCGGATAAGAAAATAGGATTTCCGCGTCGCGCAAAGCCAGCCAATTGTCATTGCTTATCTTCACTGCGTATTTGGTCTGCTGGGCGCTGTCCACCGAAAGGGGGCCTTCAAAAGAAACAACGACCCGGTCTTCATGAAAAGCGTCCTTGAGCCAGATTTTATAGCCAATTGTTCCAGCTATGCTCAAAACGAGTATGCCCGCAACAAAACTCCAGATCATGATCCGTTTTTTGCGCTTTTGGTCAAAGGAGCGCTCACTCCAATGCACTCCTTCCTCAAAAGGACTCTGCGCCTTGATGATGCGCGGATCCAAGCCATCGGATTTGAGGCGAGAAGACGCTACTTTTTCACCCTGGGAACCATGGATATTTTCGTTCAATCTCTGCAGCGGCATTTTTTTGTTTTTGATTTTATAGTATTGACTTTTGACGCGCAAAAATTCGCGGCAAAGCGGCTAAAGCGCGGAAATTTTCATATGCTCACATTATACCAAAAAAAGATGCCTACCGCGACCATTCCAAAAAAGATCTGGCAACGCGCCGGAGCATGAGGGCGTCGCGCCGCTCGCAACGCACCTTGGCGAGCGCCGCCAAACTGTTTCGCTGAGCCAGCCGTCCCAACTTGATCGCGTTGACGCTTAATTGCAGCGGATTCCTTTCCGAAGGAGCGCAATCGGCGCACAGCGCCCCGCCCGCCCCCGCTCCGACTGTTATCCGCTCCCCGCCAAGGGGACCTGCGCAATGCGCACAATTTTCCAATTCCAACGCATAGCCCAGCGCTCCGCTCACCTTGAGCTCGAAAGCCGCATTCAACACGGGAAGGGCTGCGACATTTTTTGTGCGCACCGCTTCGTCCAAAGAAGACAAATATGTAAAAATAAGACGAAAAAGCTCCTCGTCCCGCTCTTCCGCTCCGAGCATTTTCTGCAAAAAGAAGACGGCCTCCAGCGCTTCCACTAAGGCGTCTGCGTCTTTTTTGAGAAAACGGAAATCTTGTTCGATAATCGCCCCGCTGACCGCTCCCCGTCCGCGCGACCGCTGCACGGAAACGTCGGAGAGCGTCAGGGTTTCCAGTGCCGCGGCCAGCTTGGCTTGCGGCTTGCGCACCCCTTTGGCAATGACGCTCAAAAGGCCGACTTCGCGGGTATACAAAGAATAGATACGGTCCGTTTCTCCCACATCCTTTTTGCCGATAATTATTGCCGTATATTTATACTCCATAGTCCTTACCAATATACCTTTTCCGCCCAAAAGAAAAAAGGCCTGCAACCCTCTCCATCCACCCCTTAGGCCAACCCATTATAACAAAAACCCGCATATGCAAGAATTTGTTATAAACATCAAGGGAAAGAAAAAAGGCCTTGCCATAAACATGCAAGGCCCCGGGAAACTAACGGATAGAGCTCAGGGATACAGCGAGGCGACATGCGCGCCTCTTGTTTTCCGCTCGAATTCTTCCTCTTCCTTCATTATCTGAGGATAAACGAATACCCGCCAGACAAGACAAGAAACGACGAGCCCCCAAAAGGCAGCAACCGTTCCCTTTTGGAAAGACGCGCTGACGAAAGCAACCGCAAGCGGCGAAGCGATTACGATCACCAGGGAAACAAACGCCCAAACAAAATCCCTTTTCTTTGCGTCCATCACTTCCCCCTTTCCCCATCCTGGATGTCAAACAACGAGATGATTAAACTTTCTTTATCCCTATGGTAACATTTTCCCCGTCCAAGGAAAAGTCCTTTTCCAAATCCGGATTATCCATTTTTCCTTCTTTTAGGGCTTCAGAAAGCGTTTCTTTGGCTATCAGCTCCCCGAAAAGGCCAAATACCTCAGACATTCCATTATAGCAGATTATGATGCGATTGTCAACCTCATAGTCTGCCTGCTTGCGCATCTCCTGAATATGCCGGATGAGCTCGCGCGCTTTCCCTTCGGCCACAAGTTCGCTCGTAAGCGCCGTGTCCAGCGCGATTTCTTTTTCCTGAGAAGTATCCGCTGCCACTTCCTTCACGTTCAATTCTTCGCGCACGATACCCATAAGTTCTTCGCCCAGATCCTCGCTCAGCACAGCCCTGGCCAAGGGCTGACGCACTTTTATTTTTGCGCTCGCCCTTTCCAAAAGTCCCTGACTTATCACCGTCCGCGCGCGGGCCATCTTGTCCGAAAGGATCTGGTCCAAATCAGTGATCTCTTCCGGAAAATCTTCCAAATGGACGGATTCCTTGCCGTACTCTCCTTCTCCGGTCAAATTGCGGTATATCTCATCCGCCATGAAAGGAGCCAGCGGAGCCAATATTTTGCTAAGCGTGAGCAGCACCTTGCAAAGCGTGGCGTAAGCATTCGCCTTGTCTTCGTCGCTCTGGCTCTTCCAAAAACGCTTGCGGCTGCGCCGCACATACCAATTGGAAAGACCGTCCACGAATTTAGGCAGCAGTCTGGCGGCGCGATTGAGCTCGTAACTTTCCATCGCGCCGTTAAAATCGCGCACCAACAGCGCCAACTCCGAAAGTATCCAGCGGTCCAAGATATTATCGCTTTGGGATCCATCCTCCTCTTTGGATGGCTGCCAGCCGTCGATGGAAGCGTACAGCGTAAAAAACGAATACGTGTTCCAAAGCATCCTGAACATCCCCCGCACATTCTCAGCCAGATCCTTCTCGCTGAAGTTGAGGTTCTGCGCGCTGACCACCGGCGAAGCCATCAAGTAAAAACGCAATGCATCCGCTCCGTATTTTTCCACCACTTCCATCGGGTCCGGATAATTATTGAGCCTTTTGCTCATCTTCTTGCCGTCTTCGGCCAGCACGATCCCGTTGACGATCACGTTTTCAAAGGCGGTGGAATCCTTGATGCCCGTGGCGATAAGATGCAGATAATAAAACCACGCCCGCGTCTGGTCCACCCCTTCGGCGATAAATTGGGCGGGAAATCCCTGTGCGAATTTATCCGCGTTTTCAAACGGATAATGAACTTGCGCGTAGGGCATGGAACCGCTGTCGAACCAGGTATCCAAAACATCGCTTACGCGGCGCATCTGTCCTTTACAGGAAGGGCAAGTGAGGGTTATCTTGTCCACGATATGCTTGTGCAGATCGTCAATTTGCCGTCCACTGGCTTCCTCTAGCTCTTTGGCCGAACCGAAAACCCTTATCTCCCCGCAAGCGCAGCGCCAAACGGGAATAACCGAAGCCCAAAACCGCTGGCGCGAAATAGACCAGTCGCGCGCTCCCAAAAGCCATTTACCGAACCGGCCTTGTTTGATATGGACGGGAGACCAGTTGATTTTTTCAGCCAATTCCAGAGCCCTTTCTTTTATCTTGGAAACGGCCACAAACCACGAGCTGGTTGCGTAGTTGATCAATGGCGTGTCGCATCGCCAGCAATGCGGATAAGAATGCTCGTACTTCTCTTTGGCAAAAAGCCGTCCTCCGTGCGCCAGATATCTTATTATCTCCACATCCGTAGCCATATGATCCCCTTCGGGCTTCACGTGCAGACCGGAAAAATCGCCAAGCCCCTCCTTGATCACCCCGTCCATCCCCACATGCTGGACCAGCGGCAAATTCTCTTTTTGCCCCAAAGCCAAGTCGTCTTCACCAAATGCCGGGGCGATATGCACCACGCCCGTACCATCCTCGGTCGTGACAAAGTCTCCCGCGTATATCTTCCAGCCGTTCTCACGGTCTTTAAGTTTTCCGTCTTTGGCGTAAAAATCAAACAGCGGCTCATAAGTGAGACCGACCAATTCGCTTCCTTTGCCTTCGCGCACGATCGAATATTCCTTGCCGGCCAGAACTTGCTCCGCCCTGTCTTTGGCTACGACATAAACTTCATCTCGCGGCTCCTGGCCTTCTTTGAGTACGACCGTCTGCGCCCAAATATAATCAACGTCTTTGCCCACCGCCAGCGCCACATTGCCAATCAACGTCCACGGTGTCGTGGTCCACGCGAGAACATATGTCTTAACATTTCCGCCATTGGCATCATTTGAGCCGCCGATCACTTCAAATTTGGCAATTGCCGAAAGATCTTTTACGTCCTTATATCCTTCGCTTACCTCTGACTGCGAAAGCGTCGTTTCACACCGGGGACAGACATGCATCGCCCGATATCCTTCATAAATAAGTCCTTTTTCGTAAAGTTCCTTGAACACCCACCAGACCGATTCCATATAGTCGCGATCCATCGTCTTATATGAGTTTTCCATGTCCGCCCAGCGTCCGATCCTGTTTATCACTTTTTTCCAGTCCTCCACATAAGCCAACACTTTGGACCGGCAAAGCTCATTGAAGCGTTCCACGCCCAATTTCTCGATATCTTTCTTGGCCCTGGAGCCGAGTTCTTTTTCCACGATGTTTTCAATCGGCAAACCGTGGCAATCCCAGCCCCATTTGCGCTCCACGTAATACCCGCGCATCGTCCAATAACGCGGCACCACGTCCTTCATGGCCGAAGCCACGATATGCCCATAATGCGGCATGCCGGTAGCGAACGGCGGCCCGTCGAAGAAACTGTACTTATCCGCATTTTTGCGGTTTGCAAGTGATTTTTCAAATATTTTCTGCTCATTCCAAAAGGCCAATACCTCCCTCTCCATTTCGGAAAAAGTCTTTTTTGGATCTACTTTTCTAAATTGCATATCCTTGCTTTTTAAAAAATAAAAAGGCGCCCTCAATAAGACATAAGGACGCTTCTAAGCGTGGTACCACCTCATTTCAGTATTATGTATAAAGTATCATGTATAAAGTATTTGCATACATTATACATTCTACAAAATACATAATACCCTTAATTGCCGCTGTTACGGGCCTGCCCGGCGGGTTCTACTGCGGCGCGCCAAGGCGCGCCTTTTCTTCCCGCAGCTCCGGGGTGATATCCCCATCGACGCCTTTTGCTGTTTCTATCCTAAACTTACAACCCAAATCCATTTGTGACAAGTCATTGGGCGGCGGCAACTTTCTTGTATACCTCCAGCGTCTTTCGGGCTGTTTCTTCCCAGCTGAACTGGCGCGCCCGCTCAAGTCCCTTGCCGCGATAATTTTCGCGCAACCCGTCATCGTTCATAAATAACTCCATCGCGTCGGCAATGGCGCCGGAACTGGCCGGATTGACGAAGTACGCAGCATCTTGGGCTATCTCCGGCAATGATGCCGTTTCGGAAACGATTGCCGGCGTTTCGGTGGCAAAAGCTTCCAAAAGAGTCATGCCGAATCCTTCATACAGCGAAGGCATCACGAAAAGCTGTGCGCCGCGAAAAAGAGGAACCAGTTCATCCCCGATGACATATCCGGTAAAAATCACGTCCTTGGCAAGACCCAAATCGCGCACAAGCTGCGGATAATGAGGAGCAAGCCAACCGCTCTTTCCGGCCAATACCAGTTGCCAATCCCATTTCTTGCCGCTTTCCTTGGCCTTTTTCTTGAGCGCCGCAAAAGCTTCCAAGATCCTGCCGATATTCTTGGTCGGTTCCAGGGTTCCCAAAAACAATACGTATTTTTTTTCAATGCCGAATTTGGCCAATATTTTTTGGGAAGAAGCTTCTGCGGGTTCGAAAAAGCGCTTGTCTATGCCGCTGTGGATCACTTGCGTTTTCTCCGGGGAAACCTCCAGATAACGCTCCAGTTCTTTTTGGAGCGATTCCGAAACCGCGATGACGCGGTCCGCTTTTTTGGCCATCAGAGTAGCCAGGGCTTTGGCACGCGTGCGCTTGGCCGCGCTCAGATATTCCGGCACACTGAACGCGGACATGTCGTGAAAAGTCACCACCGTTTTGCCGCGATAACTGGCCGGAATGCGGCTTTCCGGCGAAGTGCTGTGCAGCACGTCCAGCTTTTCCTTGCTAAGCGTAGCCGCTCCCAATATTTCATTATACACGCCGGGCAAATATTTCTTATAATCCGAAAACGGATAAAAGCGGATCGTCGTGTTGGGACGGGTAAATTTCTTCACATCCTTCTCGCGCACCCTCCAGTCGAAAAAGAGTACGTATTCGTTTTCCTTATCCATCTCCAGAAGGTGGCGGATAAGCTGGTAGGTATAATGCCCCACGCCGATCGCGTCTCCCTTTTCGGGACTCAGAATCGAGCGGGCGTCTATTCCAATTCTCATATTTTTTCCCGTTCTTAACGTTTTTGGTATTCCAACGTTATGAACTTTGTGAGCTAAATTCTTACATTTTCTCCGGGGCGCTCACCCCGATAAGGCTCAGGGTTTCACCCAGGACCACTTTGACAGCCAATACTAGCATTATTCTGGCTTTTGTCAATTCGATATTTTCCTCGTCGATTACCCGGCAAGCATCGTAAAAGGAATGGAAAGTATCCGCCAGCGAAATGGCATAATGGGGAAATTTATGCACCGCATAACTTCGCGATGCTTCTTCGATAAGCTCCGGAAATCTTTCCAGCTCACGCATCAAGGCAAGCTCTTTTTCATGGGTCAAAAGGGTCAAATCAATCTCCTGACTTTCAATTTTCGACTTTTGGCTTTCAGCTTTTGCAAGAATCGAACAGATCCTTGCGTACGCGTATTGCACGTAAAACACGGGGTTCTTTTGCGACCTTTCCTGGGCCAAGCCCAGATCGAAATTCATGTGCGTATTGGGGGAATACATCAGGAAGAAAAAACGCGCTACATCATGCCCCACCGCGTCTATGAGCTCGTCGATAGCCACCACATTGCCCGCGCGCTTACTCATGCGCACTTCCTTACCGTCTTTGACCAAGCGCACCAATTGCACAATATTGATTCTGAGAGTGCCCGTAAAACCCAAGGCGCGCGCCGCCGCCTCCAAGCGTTTGGTGTAGCCATGATGGTCGGCGCCCAGCGTCAAAACCAGCACGTCAAAACCGCGCCTGATTTTACTGAGCAGATAACCGCAATCGGAAGCAAAATATGTTTTTTGTCCGTCAGATTTGACCAGAACGCGGTCTTTGTCATCGCCATAGTCGGTAGTCCTGAGCCACAGCGCGCCCTCTTCTTCAAATGTCTTGGCGTTTTTTGCAAGCACTTCGAGCGCCGCATCCACCAAACCATCATCATAAAGCGACTGTTCGCTAAACCAGTTATCGAAATGAATGTGCATTTTGTGCTCCACGGTCGGTTGGATGATGTTTTGCAAAACATCTTGGGCTGCCGCACGCCCCGCTTCTTTTACGTCAGCTATCTGTGCGAATTTTTGGTGCAATTCTTCGATATATTCCCCGCCATACACCGCCTCTGCATTTTTTTTTATACTGTGACCCAATTTCAAAACTTGCTCGCCGGCATCATTGACGTAGTATTCGTTGGTTACTGTAAAATTGGCAAAGCGCAGCACCCTAGTGAGCGCGTCGCCAAAAAAGCCGCCCCGGCCATTACCTAGGTGCAATGGCCCGGTTGGATTGCCGGAAATAAATTCATTGTTTACCTTTACGCCTTGTCCAATTTTGGGACGCAACATGCTTACCCCCTGCGCTTGAAGCTGAGCTAAAGACTTTTGATAATAACTGTCTTGAAGATAAAAATTCACATAACCAGGCTTAGCCACTTCAATTTTGGCCAAATAAGCGCGCAATTCGTCATCCGCCTCCAAGTCTGTTTTTATTGACTCGGCGATTTGCAGCGGACTTTGCCCCAAAGGACGCGCCAACACAAGCGCCACATTGGTGGT
>DAOKZJ010000025.1:0-10099 GCA_035325685.1 Candidatus Moraniibacteriota bacterium
CTTCCAGCCTGACTCGCCCACTTGCCTACATCTTGCAAATACACATCCTTTACCGTAAGATAACCTTCTGCTCCTTTGGCGTTGTTCGGTGAAAGAGCGCTACCGATTACAACATTTCCATAAGCTTTCAAAACCCCCCCCACGCCCAACGCCCCGGCCTTGTATTGTCCGCTTGATCCGGTGTTAATGGGCGCGCCCACATTGCTGCTTGGCGGCGTAGTGGAAGGTTCCACCCAGGCACCCACGTAATGGAGGGTCATGGCCAGTACGGCACTTACCGCCACCACTCCGGACCAATAGCCGATTTTTTGATAAACTTGTTTCATGTTTTTATGTAAAGTTAAATAGCTTTATCTCTTGCCGGCCAAAGCATCCAGCGCTTCCAATTGCTCCTGCTGCGAAAGCTGGTTTTCGCCCTGCGGTAAAGACTTTCTTTGTGCGTCCAATTCTTCCACTTCTTTTTTTATCTTGTCTTCCGTAGCAGTAGTTGCTTGCTCCACCTTGCTTCTTATGTCTTCCAATATCTGAATCTGTCCCTGGGGAGTTTCCAAGTCTGCTTGGATATTGCCCGCTTGCTGCGCCGCCTCCGAAGCTTCCGGCACAGATTTTTGCTCATCTCGTGTTTTTAGCATGAACACAGCGAAGATCACTGCAGCCGTAACAATAAGCACTATTGCTACCACCGCCAGATTTAGAGCTTTTTTGGACATTTCCATGAGTTTGTTTTAATTTGACTTTCTCTTTTCAATTTTCGCCTTGCACTTTAGTCTTTTTGACTCCTCACGGTGCGACTTCTTTGTAAGTGCCCACGTTGATGCAATTTTTCGTCCCGTTAACCAAAGGCTGACCGCATCCCGGGTCGCAACTGCTGCCGGCACATATTTCGTTTGCCGCCGGACAAATGTTGCACGTCGAATTGTAAGTGGCCGAAACCGTCTTATTTGAGTCCATCGTCACACTGCATGTCCCGTTGCCGCTACAAGCTCCTCCCCAGGAATTAAACTCATAGGTAACATCCGGAGTCTGACTAAGCGTTACGACCGTGTTTTGCGGAAAAGAAACTTGGCAAACACCCACTCCGGAATTGCAGCTTATCCCGGCAGGAGTGGAGGTTACCGTGCCGTTTCCCACAGAAACCGAAAGTTCATATTGCGGATTGATGCTTGCCTTGGAAAAATCAATCGCCCCAAGCTCGTCGCTCCAAGCATAACCGCCCAAAGATCTCGTGACAGGATTGATGGAAATGCCGTAACTGGTTCCGTTCTGGGCTGTACCGGACAATTTAATCCAGCCTTGCCATCCGCCGGAATTGCCAACTGCGGACGCTTGCGCTATGCTCACAATCCTAGCCCAACCTTCCAAAATATCCCCGTTGCGTCGAGCCGCAAAATTCGGAGCTTGCGGATAAGGTCCCGCCGGAGCAAAATCTATCCACCCCGCATTCTCACTCCAGGCATAGCCACCCAAGGGACCATCACCAGATGGGATGGTTACCCCGTAATTGGCGCCGGACATACTTATCCAGCCAAGCCCGGATTCGTTGCCGTCAATTGTGCCATCACTGACTGATTCGCTTCCACCCCAAAGCCAACCCAAGGTATTTCCTGCGGCGCTTGCTTTTATAAAGGTGGCGACCCCGAAGACAAAGACGATTACCGCCAAAGTTTTCAATGTTTTCCTATGCATCTTGTTTGGAATTTTTTATTTTAAAATAAGAAGCCCGACCGCGATGCGCTTAATTTCCGGAAACAGTATCAACAGCATCAGGCAAACATTTCTTGTCTACAATATTCACACTGTTTTCGCCGGCACTCACAGGCAAGGAAACGCAGGGATTTTCCAAAATATGCGTCACGATCTTTTCGGCGGTATCGTAGGATCCCTGCCGGTAAGCCGCCTCTATCCCGCGCACCTTGTAGTCATTCCATAGGTCAAACAGAACGTACCCGCTCGTCCCCAATACCCACGCCCACATGATGAATTTAAAAAATTCTTTCATATTTAATGAAGAATCAGAACCAGTATCCATCACATCTATGACCCATTGAGGTTTCTGTATACACACCTGCAACTGCAGAATAAGCTGTTGCCGTAACGAAGGGATAATTGTTGTTATCTTTACATGAAGCATTTACACCCTTAACCCACCCAGAAGAACAGCCTTCATTATTATAACTATCACTATAGGAAACTTTAGTAAATACAAAACCTCCTTCATATTTAGATTCTGCCTCAACCTTACACACACTTGATTCATGACATTCCATCCAACATTTTGTTTTTGCAGCAGCTCCTTCCTTCAAGTAAACGCCTCCCTTACCCATCCAAACAATATCCCCCTTATCAATTTCACTAGCCCATTTGCCGCTATCATTGATATACACATCCTTTACCGTAAGATAACCTTCTGCTCCTTTGGCGTTGTTCGGTGAAAGAGCGCTACCGATTACAACATTTCCATAAGCTTTCAAAACCCCCCCCACGCCCAACGCCCCGGCCTTGTATTGTCCGCTTGATCCGGTGTTAATGGGCGCGCCCACATTGCTGCTTGGCGGCGTAGTGGAAGGTTCCACCCAGGCACCCACGTAATGGAGGGTCATGGCCAGTACGGCACTTACCGCCACCACTCCGGACCAATAGCCGATTTTTTGATAAACTTGTTTCATGTTTTTATGTAAAGTTAAAATTAAGACTATCCTTTGGTGTTCAAGACATATTCCTGCATATTGTTTGGATATGTCCATCATACAACATTTTTGCCCAAAAAGAAAACGGGGTTCACTCCCCCGTCTGCACGATAACCACAAATTCCCCCTTTACCTTTTCCGGATTAGCTTCAAAATAAGCCAGCACTTTTTCGGCTTCTCCGCGCACTATCTGTTCAAACATCTTGGTAAGCTCTCGACCTATCACCAAGTCGATTTTCTTGTCGTGGGTAAGGTCGGTCATCAGCTTGATATTTTTAAGCACTCGATGGGGTGAGTCGTAATAAACAACAGGCACATCCATCGCCAAAACATGCCTGAAGAAAGTTTCTCGCCCCTTTTTGTGCGGAGGAAAACCCCAGAAAGCAAACTTTTGCATATCCATCCCGGCCGCGCTGACAATGGCTCCCAGAGCTGAAACACCCGGAATCGGAATCACTTTTATTTCTCGCCCTAAAGCTTTGGCCACCAATTGATTTCCCGGATCGGATATTCCCGGCGTTCCGGCGTCCGAACAATATGCGACATCCTCCCCTTCCTCCAACTTGCCCAACACCTTCTCAAACTGCACTTTGCCGCTATGCTGATGCAGGGAAATAAGCGGCTTGGCTATGTTATAATGCGAAAGAAGCTTGCTTGTCACGCGGGTGTCTTCGCAAGCAATGGCGTCCACTTCCCCGAGAACCCTGATTGCTCTAAGCGTCATATCCTCCAAGTTACCGATAGGAGTGGCGACGATATATAAAATGCCATTTTTATCCATAAATTTAACTGTCAACAAAAAAATTTTGAGTTTATTTTATATTTTCAAATCTCAACATCAAAATCCCAATGTCAAATAAATGTCTAAAATTCTAATGCCAAGGTTTGGTCATTTAAATTTTTGGATTTTATTTGCAATTTGTCATTTGGATTTTGGATTTTCATGTACATGATTCTCACCACCCACGCTCTTATTGGTGCCGCGTTAGGAAAACATGTCGCCAATCCTTGGCTAGTCGCCTCATTGGCAATTCCTTTGCACTTTTTCCTGGATACTTTCCGACACGGCGAATATCTGGGACGCCAATCCACTTTCCGAAATACCTGGTGGAAGGTCGCCCTTGATCTCTTTGCTCCCTTTTTTCTGATTGCCGTCTACCTTTCCTTTTCCGATTCAACCCTTCCGCTTGTGCGAAATATCCTCCTGGGAATGTTTGCCTCCATGTTTCCGGATTTGCTTACCGTTCTTTACTGGAAGCTCCGCTTCAACTTCCTTTACCGGGCGTTCAAATTCCACGAATTCGTCCATCCTTATCCCAAGGGAGACAGGAGATACGACTGGAGCTGGAGAAATGGATTAAATGATATCTTGTTCTCTGCCGTAGCAATATTATTACTTATATTATAGCAACAATAAAAAAGTGAAGGTTAAAATAAAAGCACCAACCAATACTTCTTAACCAAATTTCAGATATTCAAACCATTTGAAATTTTGATTCGCTTTTTCTTGCTTCTTTTTTTGGTTATTACAGATACTTCCCTGTCCAGCTTTTCTTTTCTTTCTTAAGTTTGTCCGGCGTACCGCAAAACACAATTTCTCCTCCTTTTTCTCCGCCGTCCGGCCCGAGTTCTATCACATAGTCAGATTCCTTGATGACATCCGTGTTGTGTTCAACCACCAGCACGCTGTTGCCTTTCTCCACTAGCGCGTTAAGCACCGTCAATAGTCGCTTGGTGTCCTCAAAATGCAAACCTACCGTCGGCTCATCCAAGATATAGAGCGTGTTGCCGCTGGATTTCCTGGCCAATTCCGTAGCCAGCTTGATACGCTGCGCCTCTCCTCCCGAAAGGTTGGTTGCGCTCTGTCCTAATTTGAGATATCCCAACCCCACATCTTCCATGGTTCTGAGTTTTTCCGCAATAAGCGGGTGACGCGCAAAAAACCTAAGTGCAAACCTTACGTCCATATCCAGCACCTGAGCGATGTTGTAACCTTTGTATTCTATTTCCAAGGTGCGCTTATTGTAGCGCGTACCGGCGCAAGCCTCACATCTTACATACATGTCCGGCAAAAGATGCATCTCTATCTTTCGCATCCCATCACCTTGGCATACTTCGCACCGCCCGCCTTTCATGTTGAAGCTGAACCGACTGGCGCTATAGCCGCGATTTTTAGCTTCTTCTGTTTCGGCAAATAAGTCGCGGATATGTGCAAAAACGCCCGTATAAGTAGCCGCGTTGGAACGGGGCGTGCGTCCGATCGGATTCTGGTTGATGCTGATCACCTTCCCTATATGCTCTAAACCTTTGAGCTTCTTGTGCGCTCCCGGCAATGCCTTGCTGCCAAAAAAGTACCGGGAGAGCGCCTTGGAAAGAATGTCCGTTACCAAAGTAGATTTACCTGAACCACTTACACCGCAAATAGTCACGAACACTCCCAGTGGAATCTTCACATCCACACTCTTAAGATTATTCTCCGTGGCACCCAACACTTCAATGGATTTGCCGTTACCTTTCCGATATTTGTTTTTTTCCGAAACCTTTTTCTTTCCGCTTAAATATTGCGCGGTCGGCGTTTTGGCCTTGAGCAGTTTACTCATTTCACCTTCAAAAATGACCGTGCCTCCTTCTTCGCCAGCTCCCGGGCCCATATCTATCACCCAATCCGCACTGCGGATAATGTGCTCGTCATGCTCTACCACAATCAAAGAATTACCCACGTCCTGAAGACTACGCATGGTATCTATCAATTTTTCCGTATCGCGACTATGGAGACCGATGGATGGCTCATCCAAAACATACACGATGCCCATCAACTGCGCGTTAAGCTGGGTGGCCAAGCGAATACGTTGCGCCTCGCCACCGGAAATAGTCTGGGCACTACGGCCAAGGCTTAGATACTCCAAACCCACATTTTCCAAAGCTTCCAGTCTTTTGGTTATTTCCCGAAGAATCGGCCTGGAAATATCCTCTCTGCGTTTGTCTGCAAAAACAAGCTCTCTTTCCAGAAAAATCTTGAGTTTACCTATTCCCGCACTCACCAAATCATCAATTGTTTTGTCGCCCACCTCCACTGCCAGATATTCAGGCCTGAGACGTTTACCTTGGCATTTTTGACAAATATGCGACGTCATGTATTTTTCTATCTCCGTACGCACATATTCCGACTTGGTTTCACTGTACTTGCGCTCAAGCGAAGGAATGACCCCCTCAAAAGCGCCGCTACCGTAAAGAATGGCTTGGATATGCGTTTTGGAAAGTTTCTTTACCGGCATATTCAGCGAAAACTTCAGCTTGGACCCGAGGTCGCGCAAAACGGCGTTATAACCGGTATTGCCATTTATCTTCCCCCCTGATTTGCTCCAAGGTTGGATAGCACCTTCAGCCAAAGAAAGATTTTTATTGGGAATAACCAATTCCGGATTAACCTTAAGCGTGTATCCCAAGCCAGCGCATCCCTCACATGCCCCCTCGGGACTATTGAAGGAAAAATGGCGCGGAGTAACCTCTTTTATCTTGATACCGCACGAAGCACAAAAGAAATCCTGGTTATAGGAACGCTCCTCTTTGTTATCGATTACCACAAGCAGACTGCCCCCGCCCATCTTGAAAGCGGTTTCCACTGAATCCAAAATTCGCTCCTGATCGGGATTCTTTTTGTCCAAAATAAGCCTATCCACCACCACATCCACTGGAGCGGAAAGCTCACTATCGGCAAGCATGGAAGCTTCGGCCAACGTGATGATTCTCCCTCCCATGCGCACACGCGCATAACCGAGCTGCTCGGCGCTGCGCAACAGTTCGCGAGGGCTTTTTTCAACATCATGTAAGCGCGTAAAAATAGAGATCTGCGCATGATGCTCCAGGGTTATGATTTCCTCCAATATCTCCCTGCCGGAGCGACGCTGCATGGAAGCGGAACAGTTTGGACAATGCAATTGCCCCACTTTGGCAAAAAGCACGCGTAAATAGTCGTAAATTTCCGTAAGCGTACCCACCGTGGAACGCGGCGAACGACTCACGCTTTTTTGATCGATTGATACAGGCGGACTTAAATTCTCAATCCTGTCCACATCCGGCTTACCACCTATATCCAAGAAATTGCGCGCATAAGAAGAAAGCCCTTCCATATATCGCCGGTTTCCTTCCGCATATATGGTATCGAAAGCCAAGGACGATTTGCCGCTGCCCGAGAGCCCGGTTATCACGACAAATTTATCGCGTGGAATTTTTATGTCTATGTTCTTAAGGTTGTTGGCCCGGGCACCGGTAACGATGATCTGGCTGCGATCAGTTGTTGAAGATTTCTTCTTTGCCATAACTTAGGAGGGATGAAAGGTAAAGGCACGCCTAGATGCCGTTGCTAAGTATCAATGCTAGCAGCAAAACTCCCTCTTGTAAAGAATAGGGCTGTGACTTATTGCCACACCCCCGTTCTTTTTTCCTGCTTTTCAGATGCTTTATTTCGGCAACTTGAACTCCGAAGGAACGAAATGAAACTCGTCTAGCACCGTACCCGTTTGCGGCAATATGCCGCTTACGATTACGTCATTGCCAAAAAAATTCTCCATCCGGTCACCTTCCTTTTGGAAAAGACCCTCCCTGATCATCATGTCCGCCTCTTTTGCTCCGATATAAATCGGCAAATAAGCCTTGCCTTTGATTGTCACCGCTCCAAAAGATTCGGGATTTATTTCGCCAATCAATTTTTCTGGCACATTAGTTTTCGAAACTGCGTAAAAAATTTTAAGAGTTCCGTCCGCCTGCGCTGTTTGCATTTTGGCAACATTGGTTATCTCCGAAAATGTTTCCGCATTGACCATGTGAGACTCGTCCAAGATCGTGCCCGTCTTGGCGGCAATTCCGGCCACGCGCATCTCCTTTATCCCAAAAAAATCCGCAAGGGAGCTGCCGGGCCCTTTGATCAATCCTTCCTCTTTCATCATGGCAGCTTCCGTGGAACCAATTAACATGCTGTCTTTGGCCAAAATTGGTGTCCCTTCCACTTCAACTAAGCCCTGCTTGAAAGATTCCATTTCCCAAAAAATCTTGGGGTTGCCTTCGGCAAAGTTAATCTTAAGCTCTTTATCGGCTAATATGGCATTAACTTCCTTGAGTGTTTGCGGATTCGCCCCATTCATCTCTCCGGTCTGGGCCTCCATGGAGCTGGAAAATTTAGCAAATTCCACAAAGCCAAAAGTGAACACCACTATCATTACCACCGGAGCGATCAAGGAAAGATAATTGCGCTTACCCGGCTTGAAAAATTTCAGCAGCAGTGAGTTACCCACAACCGAAATGGAACTGAGCGCCATTGCCAACCCTGCCAATTCCGGCTTAAGCACCAAGCCGATCGAAGCAAACACGCGCGCCGCAATCGGAATGCCAATCACGTTGTAAAAAAGCGCAAAGAACATGTTCTGCCTGATCTTGCCCATTGTCTCCTTGGAAAGCTCCAGGCTGGTCACGACGTCATTGAGGTCGCTTTTCATAATCACGATATCGCCCGCCTCCATAGCCACATCCGTACCTGAGCCCATAGCGATACCCACATTGGCTTGAGCCAACGCAGGCGCGTCGTTGATGCCATCACCCACCATCGCCACTTTTTTACCAGCATCTTGCAATTTCTTCACCTCGCCGGCCTTATCTTCCGGCAAAACTTCCGCCAAAATATTACCGATACCCACTTGAGTGCCAATCGCTTTGGCCGTGCGCGCATTATCGCCGGTAATCATCCAGACCTCGACGCCCATTTTTTTGAGCTTGGCAACTGCTTCGCGCGAAGTTTCCTTGACCGTATCAGCAACCGCAACAATACCGACAAATCCTTCCTTGGTAGCCAAAATCATAGCTGTCTTGCCCTGCTCTTCCAGGCACGCCATCTTGCGCTCTATCTTGGCCACATCCAAACCAAGCCCTTCGCCCATTAACTTGCGCGTACCGATATAGTAAGTCACTCCCTTAACTTCCCCCTGCACCCCTCTGCCGGTAATAGAATTGAAGTTGTGCACTTCTTCCAAATCAACGTCCTCCTCTCGGGCATAATTGACAATGGCTTCCGCCAAGGGATGCTCGGAAAGTTTTTCCAAGCTCGCTGCCACAACCAACACCTCGTTCTCATCCAAGGAACCCAAAGTTAAAATATCCGTCACCTCCGGCTTGCCCTTGGTCAACGTACCTGTTTTGTCGAAAATAACCGCCGAGATGTTACTGGCCGCCTCCAACGCCTCCCCGCCTTTGACCAATACGCCGTATTGGGCACCCTTGCCGGTACCCACCATCAGCGAAGTAGGCGTAGCCAAGCCCAAGGCGCACGGACAAGCAATTACAATCACTGAAGTAAACGCCATCAGCGCAAATGCCAATGTTGCGCCCAGTGCGAAATACCAAACCGCAAAGGTAATAATTGCCAAAATTATCACGGCCGGCACAAACCAAGCCGAAATTCTGTCCGCAAAATTTTGAATGGGGGCTTTGGATCCTTGTGCCTCTTCGATCAAGCGAATGATTTGCGCCAACGCCGTCTCGCTGCCCACCTTGGTAGCCTCAAACTCAAAGCTGCCGGTTTTGTTCACGGTGCCGCCGATCACCATGTCTTCCACCTTTTTTTCCACGGGAATGCTCTCGCCGGTAATCATGGACTCGTCAACGGCCGACGAACCCTTGGTGATCTTGCCGTCAACCGGCACTTTTTCCCCGGGACGCACAATAACCGTATCGCCACACGCCACCTCGTCAATGGAGATATCTACAACCTGACCATCTCGGACGACGCGCGCGGTCTTGGCCTGCAAGCCCATCAGTTTCTTGATCGCATCCGAAGTCTTGCCCTTGGTGCGAATCTCCAGCCATTTGCCCAAAATCACAAAAGCAATCAAATAAGCCGCGGTTTCAAAATATAGATCGGGAATCTTTTCGCCGCCCACGCCGATAAGAGAATTGTTTGTCACGGCATATGCCACGTAATTATACAAGCTGTAAAAAAACGCGGTCGAAGTGCCGATGGCAATCAAGCTATCCATGTTGAACGTCTTCATTTTAAACGAAGACCACATGCCCCTATAAAATCCCGCCCCGATAATAAACTGCACCGGAATGGTAAGCAGCAGTGAAAAGACACCTATGTATGGCGCTAACTCTTTTTCACCAGGCAACCATTTGAAAAAATCCAAAAACATGAAATAAAGCATCGGCAAACTCAACACGAAACTGAAGATGAACTTGTTGAAAAAAGAAGCTATCTCCTTCTCACGCTTGCGTGCTTCGTATTCCGTATCCTTGCTGTCCACCTGTTCAGCCTTATAGCCGGCCTTGGCCACCGCCTCAATGAGCGCCTGCGTCGAGGAAACATTTTCGTCAAAAAGCACGGATGCTTTTTCCGCCGAAAAATTAACATTGGCTTGCTTGAC
>DAOKZJ010000026.1:0-8740 GCA_035325685.1 Candidatus Moraniibacteriota bacterium
TTAGCCTTTGCGACTACCTCCAAAAAATTCAACCTGGCCTCTTGCGGGACGTTTTGCGCGTCAAACTGGCGCTCGATATTCGCGAACGCTTCCGGATATTTCTGCTGCAACTCCCGAACAAACACTTCTTGTGTCTGCTGTCCTTGCCCTAGTCCGTTGTCCGCGCTTGGCATTTGCGGGATCTGCGATTGGGATGGCGTCTGACCCTTTGAAGCAATCGGCGCTTGGCTTGATGCGGGCGCACCCTGTCCGACAAGAGAAGCGGCCGGAGGTGTGGGAGATTGCACTGTCGCGGATGGACTGGCCGCTGCGGCAGGTGTCTTGGATTTTTTATCCTTATTTTCCTGATTCTTACGAGCTATAGCTTCCAGTGCCCCTTTGAATTTGTCATCTGCAACAAAAGGGCTACCCATCAAGCGGGAGATGACTTCTTCCAAAGTCAATGTCAACCGCTCCCCGTCCAAACCGTTTTTGCTCCACATATGGCCACGCACATTACGCCCCTGCGCAAATCCGCCCGGAAGAGTATTCTCGTCCATGATTTTAGCGGTAAAAACTTTGAACGAATTCTCTTCCGGTGACCAGAGGAGATACCCCCCATAGCCTTTCGAAAGCGCGCGAATTGCTCCACCCGATTCGCTTGACACATGCGGAACCCACCTCCCTCGGCCATTAAGCGTCTTTATGTCTACGAGAATTTTACCGAAACGCTCATTTCCCGTATCAACAACAAACCCATCCTTTTCCATCTGGGCTATATTCTTCTCAGCACTGTTTATTTTTTTGGACAAGTTGTATTTCACATAATCAGCCAACGTCTGCTTTTTGTTATCGATCGGATTGGTGTGAGTATTGTTTTTCAAGAAATCATCAGGCAGGGGCTGCGCGGGGTTTTGTCCGCCTTCTATAAGATCAAGCATCTGCTCCACGGAAAGCAGCTTATGCAAACCATACATATTGCGTTCATAATTACGCAGTATTTCCGAATTGACGAAAGCACCCGGAATCCCGTTATCTATTTCTGTAATGAATTCCACAAACAAATCCAGCTGTGGCGTTTTTTCCATGAGCCCCATTTCTGCCAACATCTCGTACATAAACTTTGCCGCCGAAGTGGCACTGTCTGATTTTGCGTCATGATGATCGATAACTAATCTTTTGCCGCTTTCTTGGACATGCACGCCATGCTTGTTGGAAGTATCGAAAATAAGACCGCTGACGGCACTCTTGCCTGGGTCAACAAATTTCACCTTGCTTCTATCAATGACAACCCCTGCTATTTCCAAAAGCTTAAGACACGCCTCTCCGTCATGATCAGATTCTTGCATAAACTCAAATTTACGCGTCTTTTCGTTGTATTTCATGATCCGATGTGTCGTAAACTCATTCCACAGCTTCCGCGTCAATCCGTTAAATATCTTATCGGACTCCTCCATAGTTGCCGCATTCAGATCTGCATATCCGAAATCATCAGCATTTTCCAGCTTATAGAGCGTATGCCACGCCGCAGCGCGCGACGGCGTCAGCGATTCTTTTAATTTTTCCGGATCCAATTTAACCATCTCCGCAAACGCTTCGGCACTTGATCCTTCCAAAGACTGCCCGCTCGGCTGCTCCGCTTCGGCCGCCGCGACGTTTTTTTCCGCTTTGGTCAAGACAGGAACCTCTTCTTTTCTTTCGCCTTTACGCAGCTTCTCCAGCGGACGACGCGGACCCGCCGGAATTATGTACGGGGCAATGATGCCCTGGTCTGCTTGCACCGCAGCGCTTTCCAAAGGCACCGACATGCCTACTTTAGCAATTCCCCTTCCCACGTGCGTGGCCAAAACATTCACTTTTTCCACTCCGTCAATTTCTTCTCCCACGACTGCTACTTCAGCAAACTTACCCAGAAATTTAGCATGCCCGCCTATATTTCTGAAAGCCAGCTTCCCCGCCGGACTTTCCGGATCAATAACCGCATTGCCGTTAGCATCTATGGGTATCTCCAAGACATTATCTTGCGTATCCCGAGAAAGGGAAATTAATAACCGCATCTTCCCCTCTTTTATCAACTGCTGAGGATCCCACTGCTTAAGCCCATGAAAAGAGCCGCCTGGAAGCATTTTATTCACACTGAAAACGAAATTTCCCCGGCTGTCCACTCCGCTTCCATCGCTGCCGCCCCACCTGAGGCCAAGTTCATTCCTGTCCGGACGCAAAGTGTCATTGTCTGCCCAAGAAACGCGCTGCACTTTGGAAAAAACATCCTCATGCTGACGAACAAAATCCTTGCTACTCATGACCAGCTCTTGCGGCTGAGAAATGCCAACCTGTTCCGGCAAATCGGGGAAAAAATGATGCTTTAGCGCGCCCAACCCCGTATAATTACTTGCTTGCTGTCCATTGTTTTCACTGGCGCCAAAAATACCCTGAGTTTCGCCCCCCAAATATGCTTGTAATTCCTGCACTGCTGCTCCAACAGCCAACCCCGTTCCCAATCCTTTCAGTACGGCACCGGCAACATTTTTTCGCCTCATCTTGGCAAAAGCTTCGTCTTTAAGACTTTTCTCTTTGACAAAATTTTCCCTTATCTTGGCTTCCTTGCTGTGACGCAAATACTCGTCCAGCCCTTGTTCGCTAGTATAGAAAGTAGCCCAATCTTTTCCTATGTTCTTCTCCAGAAAAACCCTTGCTTGTGCCGCAGCAACATACATTCTGGTGCGCTCCTGCTCCACTTTTTTCGCATCAGAAAAGCTAATCAAGTCTATCTTTTCTCTCTCCGCAAAATTAATCCTAGCTCCTATTTCGATCAAATTCTCCAAAACGACATGCAACTTCGCTTCACTCGGACTTGTTTCCAAGTCTTCCAGGGATTCTTGGAGATTCTTGGTTAAAACACTAGCTTCTTTTGTTTCATAGCGATATTTTTCCATTTCCGCGCGTCTGATCGATCCTTTTTCTACCTCCTTCCCTTTGGCCATTTCCCGTGCATGCTGGGCCCGTTCTTCCTTGAGACGCTTATTTTCCCTGACGCCCGCGATAGCGCCACCGATACCAGCACTCAAGCCCATGCCCAAAGGGCTTGCGATTTTTGCCGCCCGCTGCACAGCACCGGTTGCGCCCTTGGCTATTGCGCCATACGCTATCGCCACAGCCGAAGCCACTGTCGCTTCGTTCACAAACCTGCCCACGAAAGATTTTTGGATTTTTTCCGCAACTTTATCAACAGCACTATATTGAGCTTCCGACTCTACTCCCATTCGGGCGTTGCCTATAATTATTTCCCAATCGTCATCCAGGGCATCTAAGCCTTCTCCGTGCGCTATACTTTCTTTGATTTGCTTGGCCACCTCCAAAAGATTATCCGCAAAAAGAGTTTCCTTTGCGGATTTTTGAGTATATTTTTCCAAAATAACTTTCTTTTCTTTTTGAAACAGGGCTTCATCCACCGATCCGCTTGCGAAGCCTTTAATCAAATCACTCAATTCGCCCTTTAAGCGAACATCGTCAGGACTACTTTCTTGAGCAATCCTTTTGCTTTCCCCTGTACGCAAGAGTGTTTGAGTCTCATATTCGGCCTGAAAACGCTCAACGATGGCATTCATCGCATCGTCATGATCCTCCTTTTCTCCTTGTTCTCCGGCATAAATATTACCCAACTCCCGAATTTCCCTCCGAGCCCTGGCTATCTCTTTTTGTCTATAATATTCATGGAAAAGATTATGCTTCCATATTCTGCTTAAAAATCCCTTAAATCCCGAAAGGTCTTTCTTTTCTACCAAGAGTCTTTCTTCGGCAATGTCCCTGATTTGGTTTTCGATATCCACCCGCACTATAACAACCGATTTTTTCTTAATCGATTCCTTCTGGGGAACATTCGGGCTATTTTGCGCTTCAAACGGCATTCCGTTTATGGGTTAAGGTAGGTGTCTCTCAGATCCAGCAACTCTCTGGCCACAATCTCATCCAGATTTGGAATGTTTTTTTGGCAATATTCCTGGATTTCCTCCTCCCTTGCAAACTCAAGCAGCTCATTAAATTCCTGCAGCTTGTCCGCTGGCATATGCTGCAATATGGTCGCATTTATCCTATCCTCAACCCTCTCCAAAAGATCTTTCCTTACTTGGGCCAAGATGCTGTCTTCTTCAACCCTAATGCCTTTTTCCCGCACCAATCTATCCACAAATTCATCGAGTGATTTGTTTTTATTTTCCATGTTCTTTGAAGGTTTAACGAAAAATTATCCACCCTCATTATACCATCACTAAACAGATAAAACAAAAAACTCCCTTTTTCAAAGGAGTTTTTTCCTAAAGACACTTTCAGCCTTTTTTTATCTTCAAAAATCCCGCCTTTCCTATCTTCAAAACCTTCCCCTCAAGCGAAGCGTCTATTGGCTGGTTGGGGTCTGTCAATTTCTCCCCTTCCACGCTCACCGCCCCTTGTTCGATCTTGCGACGGGCGTCGCCCATGCTCGTGGCGTTACCGGAATTGACCAACAGCTCCACAAGCCTCAACCCCTCGCTTCCGACGGCGAACTGCGGCGCGTCTTTGGGTGTTTCCTTTTTGGAAAAAGTGCTGACGAAATATTCTCTCTCTTCACCGGCCGCCTCTTCGCCATGGTAAATTTTGACTATTTCTCCGGCCAAGCGAAGCTTGGCATCGCGCGGGTTAAGTGCGCCGCCGGCCATATCTTTTTCCAGTTGCGCCACTTCTTCCATCGGCACGCGCGTACAATGAATGAAATACTTGACGATCAATTCATCGCCCATACTCATCACTTTGCCGAACATGTCGCGCGCATCTTCCGTCAGATTTATCACATTGCCCCAAGAAGAGCTCATCTTGCGTCCGTCCAGCCCTTCGATCAGATTGGTCATCAAGATGTCCTGCGCCGGCTGCGCGTACTGCCGCTGCAACTCCCTGCCCGCCAACAAGTTGAAACGCTGGTCGGTCCCGCCGATCTCCACATCCGCCTTCACCACCACGCTGTCATAGCCTTGCATGAGCGGATAAAGCACTTCGCGCAGCGACACGCGCTTGCCTTCGTCCAGCCTCTTTTTGATATTCTCGCGCGCCGAAAACTCCGCCAAAGAAAACACGTCCGCTTGGCGGGTTATTTCCTTGTAGGTAAGGCTTTCCAGCCATTCGCTGTTGCGGTGGAACTCTATCTGGGAAACGTCCAGGATCTTTCCGGCCTGCTCCAAATAAGTCTTGAGGTTTTCTTCCACCGCCTCCTCGCTGAGCATGGGACGCTCGCTGTCCTTGTCGGACGTGTCGCCGATCACCCCCGTAAAGTCCCCGACCAAAAAGACGATCTGGTGCCCCAACTGCTGGAAATCCCGGAGTTTAAGAAGCGACACCGCGCGCCCCAGATGGATGTTGGGGCTCGTCGGGTCGGTCCCGAATTTGACGCGCAGCTTTTCCCCGCTGAGCAATCTTTTCTTGAGGTTCTCCTTATCGATCACTTCGCTCACGCCGCGCTCAAGCAACTCGTCGATTTTTTGTTCCATTTTTTCCATTATATTTTTAATTACTTTGAAAATATCCTGCTTCATGTCATTCCCGCGTAGGCGGGAATCCAGAATTTCTCACTCATGGCAGTCAGACCCTGGATTCCGGACCAAGTCCGGAATGACACTTGATATCTTCATGCAAAAAAACAACTATACCCGAGCATCTACTTCAAATTCTCCCTCAGAAAATTTTCCAGTTCGGAAATCTTGATCCGCTGCTGCTCCATTGTATCACGGTCGCGCACTGTCACACTATCGTCTTGCAGCGTGTCAAAATCCACCGTGACGCAATACGGCGTCCCTATCTCATCCTGGCGGCGATACCTCTTGCCCACGTTGCCATTGTCGTCGAACTCGCACATGAAATCAGTCTTGAGCTTGTCGTAAATCTCCCGCGCCTTGGCCACCAGTTCCGGCTTGTTCTTAAGCAAGGGGAAGATAGCCACCTTCACTGGCGCAATCGCCTTGGGAAATTTCAGCACCACCCGCTTCTCGCCTCCGGGCAACTCCTCTTCATTATAAGCGGATACCAAGGAAACCAGCACGCAGCGATCCACTCCAAACGTCGGCTCCAGCACGTGTGGCACATATTTCTCCCCGGTATGCGGATCAGTGTAATCCAAAATCTGGCCCGAAAATTTGGCATGCTGCGTCAGATCGAAATCTCCGCGATGAGCCAAGCCGAACAGCTCCTTGAAACCGAACGGAAAATTATATTCGATATCAATCGTCTTTTTGGAATAATGCGAAAGTTTTTCCTTGGGATGCTCGTAGCGGCGGATGTCTTCCTTTTTCGCCCCCAGCGCCAAAGCAAACTGTTCCTGCTCAATGAGCCACTGCTCAAAAAGAGATTCCCATTCGGTGTCCGGCTTGATGAAATATTCGATCTCCATCTGCTCAAATTCCCTCAGACGAAAAATAAAATTACCGGCCACGATCTCATTGCGGAAAGCTTTGCCGATCTGCGCAATGCCAAAAGGAACTTTAACCCGCGTCGAATCCACCACGCTTTTAAATTCCACAAAAATTGCCCCTGCGGTTTCTGGCCGAAGATATGCTACCGACTCACCAGCCGCATCGGTCGTATTAAGCTGGGTTTTAAACATCATGTTGAAGTTACGCACCTCCGTCCACTCACGCTTACCGCAATTGGGACAATCGATTTTTTCGTCCAAAACTTTTTTCATCTCCTCCAACTGACCTTCCAAATCCTGTCCGGTTGCGCCCTCTACCACATGATCGGCGCGAAAACGTTTTTTACAAGCCTTACAATCCACCAGCGCATCCGCAAAACCGGCTACATGGCCGGAAGCTTCCCAAAGTTTGGGGTGCAAAATAATGGGACCATCCAGACCGACGATGTCCTCGCGCGAACGCACAAACATTTTCCACCACAGCTTTTTGATATTATTCCTGAGTTCCACGCCGTACGGCCCGAACGCATACGCATTGGCAAAGCCGCCGTAAATCTCGCAAGCCGGATACACAAAACCGCGCCGCTTGCTGAAGGACACGATCTCTTCCATGGAAACTTTCTTTTTCATACAATTATTTGGTTAACGAGTTGCGAGTTAACGAGTTATTTCAAATTCGTTAATTCGTTAATTTGTTAATTTAAAAACAAAAAAATCCATCCCACAATTACCACATTGCTGTGATAAGTACAGGACGGATTTTTTACGATCCGCGGTTCCACCCGAATTTCCTGCCGCCCAGTGGCGACGGGACACCTCTTTCCAATTTTCCGGCAAATCGGTTTTATCCCTTTTTCAAGGGAAGAAAAGGCGCCACCCCTTTCCCGACTCACCTTATACCATTATACACCCATTGACAAAAATTGTCAAGCATGTTAGGCTAGGTTTTTATGTTAATACCTTCGGTTACCTTCCTCGCCTCACAACCGCCAAGTGTATCTAAACATAAAAACATTTTTAATTTATGTTTAGGGCTGGTTTTGAAAATAAAGCTTTGCTGCCATACGGCAGCAAGTGGTTTCCAAGCTTAGTTCTCCCAAGACATGTACAATCGCAGTTTCCGCGCCAATGGCGACCGGCGTTCGCGCCCTTCTTTTGGCGCACCAAGCCAAGGCGCCGGGCGCAAGGCGCAGTTCTCTCCAAGGCCGCGCGGGCGCAAATTTGCCGGCGAAAAAATAGATTTTCGCCGCTTCATCAACCGCGCCGCTCCCGAGCAGCGCACCGAGGCTTACGTGCCGGAAAACAAGTTCGCCGATTTTGCGATCAGCGACACTTTGAAACGCGCCATCGCGGCGCGCGGGTTTGCCGACCCGACACCCATCCAGGACAAATCCATTCCGCACATCCTTAAGGGCAAGGATGTGATCGGCCTGGCCAACACCGGCACCGGCAAGACCGGCGCCTTCCTCATTCCCCTGATCGACAAAATGCTCGCCGACCCTGCGCAAAAACTATTGGTCGTGGTGCCCACGCGCGAATTGGCTATCCAGATCCAAGATGAATTTGTAGCGTTTACCCGCGGCATGAACCTCAATTCCGTTTCTGTCGTGGGCGGCGCCAGCATCCGTCCGCAAATCGAACGGCTGCGCGGCCGTCACAACGTGGTGATCGGCACGCCGGGACGACTCAAGGACTTGATTCAGCGCAAAAGCCTCCGTCTGGAAAGGTTCGCCAACGTCGTCCTGGACGAAGCGGACCGCATGCTGGATATGGGATTCATCAACGACGTGCGCTACCTGCTTTCCCTGCTCAAGAGCGAAAGACAGACGCTGTTTTTCAGCGCCACCCTTTCGGGTGAGATCGAAAAGCTGGTAAGCGAATTTTTGCAAGATCCGATCAGGATTTCCATCAAGACGCGCGAAACGTCCGCGGATGTGGACCAAGACGTGGTACGCATAAAACCGGGCCAGGACAAAATTGAGGCGCTGCACGACCTCTTGGTGCGCACCAAGTTCCACAAGGTCCTCATCTTCGCCCGCACCAAGTACGGCGCGGACAAATTGTCCAAGGCGCTTCACCGCCGCGGCTTCAAGTCCGAAGCGATCCACGGCGACAAGTCCCATGCCAAGAGGCAAAAGGCGCTCAAACTCTTCAAGGAAAACATCGTTGATATTCTGGTCGCCACGGACGTGGCGGCCCGCGGCCTCGATATTCCCAGCGTCAGCCACGTGATCAATTTCGACGTGCCGGCCACTTACGACGACTACGTGCACCGCATCGGGCGCACGGGAAGAGCGGGCAACAAAGGAATCGCCCTCACATTCATAG
>DAOKZJ010000027.1:0-7201 GCA_035325685.1 Candidatus Moraniibacteriota bacterium
TTCTCGCGCGGCAAAGATACCAAGAGGCTCCATGTGGGCGGCACCGGGTTGGGCCTTTATGTGGGCAAGAACATCGTAGAAGCGCACGGCGGGCAGATCTGGATTGAGTCGGACGGTGCCGGGAGGGGAACGAAATTTATCATGGAGTTACCTATTATAAAGCATTAATGAAGTTAAGAGGTTAGCGGGTTAACGGGTTGGCGAGCTTGCAAAAGAAAGATTCGTAATTTGATGCATCATGAAAATACGGAGATTTGAGGACTTGAATATCTGGAAAGCAAGTCTTTCTCTTGCGAAAGCTATCTATGAGGTGACTGCGAAAGGGGATTTTTCAAGAGATTTCGGATTACGGGATCAGATACGCAGAGCGGCCGTTTCAGTCAACTCAAACATAGTTGAGGGCTTTGAAAAGAATAACAATAATGAATTTGCGAGATTCTTAAGGATTGCCAAGGGTTCCGCAGGGGAAGTGAGGAGCCAGTTGCACATTGCCCGGGCTGTGGGTTATATTACACAGAAGGAATTTAGCGCCCTCGCGGTCGATTTTGAAGCTTTGTCGGCACAAATAGGTAAGTTCATAGCTTATTTGGAACAAAATAGGAGGGACAATAAAAAATCCACCAAAATGAACTCGTCAGCTCGCTAACTCGTCAACTGGAATCATATTATATGAAACAAAGTCAATTATTCACCAGAACAAGGAAAGAGGCGCCCAGGGATGAGGCTAGTTTGAATGCCCAGTTGTTGATCCGCGCGGGATTCGTGGACAAGGTGATGGCCGGAGTTTATACGCTTTTGCCTTTGGGACTTAGGGTTTTTAAAAAGATAGAAAACATCATTCGCGAGGAGATGGTAGAACTGGGCGCGAGCGAACTGCTCATGCCCACGCTCAATCCCAAGGAGAATTGGGAAAAGACGGGACGCTGGGACACGCTGGATAACCTTTTCCGTTTCAAGAGTCATTATTCGCAGATAGAATACGCACTGGGAGCGACACATGAAGAAATCATCAGTCCGACTGTCAAAAAGTTCGTGTCTTCGTATAAGGAACTTCCCTTTGCCACTTTCCAGATTCAAAACAAGTTTCGCGACGAGAAGCGCGCCAAGAGCGGAGTGCTGCGCGGCAGGGAGTTTTTCATGAAAGACCTTTATTCCTTTCACATGAATGCGGCGGATCTGGAAAAATATTACGAAGAAGCGGCCCGAAGTTATCGCCGCATATTCGAACGCGCCGGAATTGGTGAAAATACTTATTATACTTATGCTTCGGGCGGATCTTTTGCCAAATATTCGCACGAATTCCAGGCCGTGACGGAAGCGGGAGAAGATACCATCTATATCTGCGATAAGTGCCGGGTCGCGGTCAATGACGAAATAATTGCGGACCTGGAGCATAAATGTCCCGAATGCGGCAGCGAGGAGCTGCGCAGCGAAAAAGCGGTGGAGGTAGGCAATATCTTCAAGTTGGCCAACAAGTTTTCCGCGCCTTTCGAGCTTAAATACCGCGACAAGGAAGGGTCTGAGCATGATGTGCTGATGGGCTGTTATGGGATAGGACTTAACCGCCTGATGGGAACGGCAGTGGAACTTTCACATGACGAAAAAGGGATCATCTGGCCGGAAGGAATCGCGCCTTTCAAAGTCCACCTGATTGAAGTCAAAAGCCAAAATTCGCAAGTGACAAGCAGTGCGGAGAAAGTCTACACCGCCTTGAAAAGCAAGGGGATCGAAGTGCTGTATGACGACCGTGAGGTGAGCGCGGGCGAGAAATTCGCCGACAGCGACTTGATCGGCATTCCGTTGCGCGTGGTGATAAGCGAAAAATCCTTGGAAAAGGGAGGCGTGGAGGTGAAAAAAAGAAACGAAAAAGAAAGTGCAATTGTGGCTGTTGCGGAATTTTTGGCGACAATCGCGTAAGCTTCAATGATCCCTCGCTTTGCGGCGGGGGATTTGTTTTTTTGCGCATCTTTTTGGCGCAAGCCGCATATTTAGCAAAAAACATCAAGGGGCTAAATGCTGTTTTTTCGTAAATCGGGATAATTTGTAATTTTGCAGAATTATGGAAATAACTCTTTCTAAGTACGCCGGGTTTTGCGAAGGCGTGCAGCGGGCTTTTGATATAGTGCAAAAAATAGCTAACGACGAAAATGTCAAAAAACCTATTTACGTCCTGGGGTCCTTGGTGCACAACAGCGACGTGGTGGACAAAATAGCTTCTTTGGGTGTGCGCAAGCTGGAGCCGACGGATGATTTGGAAAAGCTCTTGGAAGGGATGAAGGAAGGAATGGGAACTTTGGTGGTTACGGCGCACGGAATGGGGCCGGGCATATATGAGCTGGTTCAAAAATTGGGGATAGATTTGGTAGATACGACCTGTCCGCGCGTGATAAAGGTGCAGCGGCTGGCCAAAGTTTTCTTGGAAAGGGACAGCCAAATCGTGATAATAGGCGAGCAAAACCATAAGGAGGTAAGGGGTATATACGAATGGGCGAAGAAAAAAGCAATTTTTGTGGAAACGGAGGAGGATTTGTGCGGTCTTGTTTTGGATGCGGACAAAAAAATTGCCATTCTTTCGCAAACCACCCAGGATCAGGAGTTTGTGGAGCGAGCCAGTAGAAAAATCAAGGAGAAATATCCGCAGGCGGAAATAACTGATTCTATCTGCTTGACCACGCACCATCGGCAGAGCGAAATAAAGCAGTTGGCCAAGGAAAATGACGCCGTGGTGGTGATCGGTTCTCCGGAGAGCGCCAATTCCAATCGCCTTTGGGAAATAGCCAAAAGGGAAAATCCCAAGGCGTATTTTATCCAGCGGGCGGCCGAATTGGAGCAAAGTTGGTTTGAGGGGGTGCAAAAGGTGGCGGTTACGGCCGGAGCCAGTACGCCGGCGTGGGTCATTGAGGAAGTGCTCGGCAAACTTCGCGCCGTTTGAGGGGCGCGGAAAGATTGCTTTTTTCCTTGGCTGAGCTATACTTGGGAATGTCTGGAGATATGTAGAAAACCAAAAATATGGCCAAAATATTGCTCGTGGAAGACGATCCGATGATAGCGGAAATATACCAGCGCAAGTTCGAGAGCGCGGGTTTTTCCGTGATCAATGCCAAAACCGGCAAGGAAGTGCTCAAATACGCTTTGCAGGAAAAATTCGACCTGGTGCTTTTGGACATGGTGCTGCCGGAGATGAGCGGGATGGAGGTTCTTAAGGAGCTGAGAAAGAGCGGGGATTACTCGCGGGACCTGAGAGTGGTTATTTTTAGTAACCTGAACCAAGCGGAAGTGCAGGATGAAGCGCTAAAGCTCGGAGCGGACGGCTTTATCGGTAAAACCGAATATGCCCCGTCGGAATTGGTTGTGCAAATCCAAAAGATGTTGCAGCAATTTTCGGAGCAGGAAAAAAATGCCAAGCGCCGGGAAGGCGAGCAGAAGGCTGAGCGCAAGGGAAGCGTGCTTTTTATCGAGGATGAAGAACTTTTTTTGGAAATGTTCGGCAAAAAACTGGAAGATGAAGGCTTTGAAGTGGTATACGCCAAAAACGGCGCTTGGGGCTTGGAGGAAGCCCGCAAAAGGCATTTTGACGTGGTGGTGACAGATATCGTGCTTCCGAATATGGATGGGGAGGAAATAGTGCGCAACCTCAAAGGCGACGATGCGACGAAAGATATCCCCATTATTGTGCTAAGCGCTTCGGTGGCGGATGATGCCGGGGAAAGGGTGAGGGAAATGGGCGCAGCGGACTTTTTTATCAAGACGCATATTATCCCGAGCGATTTGGTGCGCAAAATAGAAGAGTTAATAGGCTAAAGATTTTAAGGCAAGCAAATTTATGCAGCGGACTTGGATTGGGAAAACTCCTGAGTGTGTGGGTGAGACAGTAAGGATAAACGGTTGGATAAATGGCAGACGCGATCATGGTAAGTTGATCTTTTTGGATTTGCGCGATCGCAGCGGGATGATTCAGGCAGTGGTTCTTCCTGGCGAAGAGGGCGCTTACGAGGAGGCCAAGACATTGCGCAGCGAATACGTGGTGGAAGTGGAGGGGCTTGTCAAGGAGCGGCCGCTCGGTTCGCGCAACGAGAAAGTGGCCACAGGCGGCGTGGAATTGGAAATAAAGAAATTGACGGTTCTCAATAAAGCCAAAACTCCGCCGTTCGAATTGGATCGCGACAGCATGGAGGTAGGCGAGGAAACGAGATTGCGTTATCGCTATCTGGATTTGCGCACGGAAAGAATGAAAGAAAATATGGTAATGCGCGCCAAACTCACTAAGTTTTTCCGCGATTATCTTTTCGGGCAGGATTTCATAGAGATAGAAACGCCTGTCTTGGGCAAAGCTACGGCCGAAGGAGCTCGCGATTATATCGTTCCTTCCCGTGTTTATCCTGGGAAATGGTATGCCTTGCCGCAGTCTCCGCAGCAATACAAACAGCTGTTTATGGTGGCTGGTCTGGAGAGATATTTTCAGGTGGCGAAGTGCTTCCGTGACGAAGATACGCGTGGCGACCGTCAGCCGGAATTTACGCAGCTGGATATGGAAATGAGTTTTGTTTCCCAAGAAGATGTGATGAATATAGTGGAAGACATGCTTATCCAGGCAGTAAAAACCCTCTATCCGCAAAAGAAAATCCAGCAAATTCCTTTTCCGCGCATTCCGTACGCTGAAGCGATGGCTAAATACGGTTCGGACAGGCCGGATATCCGCACCGACAAAAACGATCCAGATTTGCTGGCCTTTTGTTGGGTGGTTGATTTTCCGTTTTTTGAAAAAGATGAGGAGAGCGGAGGATGGACATTCACGCATAACCCCTTTTCTGCACCCAAGCCGGAACATATGCAGGACCTTTTGGACAAAAAGAACATTGCCGACATATTGACTACGCAATATGACATCGTACTTAACGGCTACGAGGTGGGCGGCGGCAGCATCCGTAACCATCAGCCGCAAGCTTTGCGCGCGGTATTGGAAATCATGGGCTTTTCCGAAGAGAAGATACTCAAACAATACGGGCATATGCTCAAAGCGTTCGAATACGGCGCGCCGCCGCACGGAGGTATCGCTCCGGGACTGGATCGGATCGTGATGATCCTCCAAGGAGAGCCCAATATCCGCGAAGTGATGGCTTTTCCCAAGACGGGAGACGGGCGCGACTTGATGATGGACGCTCCCGGCGAAGTGGATCCCAAGCAACTTGCCGAAACGGGAGTGAAAGTGGTGGGCAAGAAGAAGGTATAGCTTTAACCAAAATCACAGATAGGGCGGCTTCAGGCGAGCCGCCCGGGCATATATGAAAAACAAACACCGTGAGAAGTTGGATGAAGGGAAGGTAAAGCTCATCAGCTTTATCTCTTTTTTGCTGGGCTTCTCCCAGTCGCTTTTGGTTTACGTGATATCCGCGTATTTCAAGGACGCTTCCGGTACGGAAAATGTCGGCCCTTTTTATTTTTTGGCGCATGTGGTCGTTTTGGTGGGACTGCTTAACATGCATAACTTTATTAAAAAACTGGGAAAAGCGAGAGCTTTTCTGCTTTTCTTTTTTGCGCAGATATCCATGGTCGCCCTGCTCACCTCGGTAACTCCTTCTTTTTTGGGCATAGCTTTGCTTATTTTGTATATCATAGCGGCTGATCTGGTTTTTGTGATGCTGGACATAATGCTCGAAGAATATTCGGAAGACAGCTGTTCCGGCAGGATAAGAGGAATGCATCTCATGGTTATCAATGCCGGATTTTTGTTAGGACCGCTCATTTCCACCAGGATACTGGAGAAATTCGGATTCGGCGGGTTATTTTTTGTGGTGCTGCTGCTCAATATGATTGTGTTTGTGGCGGGAATAATCGGATTGAGCAAATCCGGCAAGAAATTCACCCAGAAGCTGACGCTACGTGATCTTTTCGGCAAGATACTGGTTAATCCGGATATGATGCGCATCTATGCGGTAGCTTTTGCGCTGGAATTTTTCTTTGCGCTCATGGTTGTTTATACGCCGCTTTATTTGTTGGACCTGGGATATGGTTGGGAGAGGATCGGTATAATATTTACGGCCATGCTTTTGCCTTTTGTGGTGCTTCAGTATCCGGTAGGGATTATTGCGGATAAATGGTGGGGAGAAAAAGAGTTGATTGCCGGGGGGCTTTCGATCATGGCCCTCACTACCGCGGGCATTTATTTTATGGGACTTTCCAGTATCGGAGGATGGGCGCTGTTGCTTTTGGGTACGAGGATAGGCGCAGCCGTGGTGGAGGCGCTGCGCGATTCGTATTTCTATAAGAAAATAGATGCGCGCGATGTGGATTTTATCGCTTTTTTCCGGACGGCCCGTCCGGTCGCTTACGTTTGCGCCACGGCTCTTTCTGCACTGGTACTGCTTGTCTTTCCTCTCAAAGCGATGTTTTTGTTCGTAGCTGCCGTGGTTGCGCTTTCTTTGATTCCGGCGCTAGGCATGAGGGACAGCAGTAGTGAGCGCGAAAGGGCCCTGGCTGCCGTTTCTGCAAAAGATTCTTTATGACATATCGGATTAAAACCGAACATTTTGAAGGACCGCTGGATTTGCTTTTGGCCCTGATAGAGGAGGAGCGGCTGGATATTACCAGGGTCAGTTTGGCGGCAGTGGCTGACCAGTATTTGGAATACATGTCTTCCCAAAGCTCAGTGACACTGGAAAATATGGCGGAGTTTTTGTCCGTGGCCTCCAGGCTTATCCTTTTGAAATCCAAGGCTTTGCTGCCCTTGTTGGAATTTTCTGAGGAGGAAGAGGAAGAGATCAGGGATTTGGAACAGCAGCTGGCCCAGTATAAGAAATTCAAAGATATAGCCAAGATGCTGGGAGAATCCTTGGTTGCGGCCAAGGTAAGTTATGCGCGTGAAAGTTTTTGGGGAGTAAAATCCGTTTTTTATCCCAGTTCCGATCTTGACGCGACCAAGCTATGGGAATGTTTCAGGTCAGTTTTGGGAGAGCTTCCGCAGGCAGATAAGCTGGAGGAGGAGATGATCAGGGAAGTGATTACATTGGAGGAGCGTATGCATCACTTGGAAACCACGCTGCGCGAAAGAATGCGCGCTTCCTTTGCGGAAATAGTAGCCAGCGCCCAGGATAAAGTGGAGGTCATCGTTTCTTTTTTGGCTATGCTGGAGATGGTCAAGCAGCGCGTTATCCATGCGGAACAGAGCGGCATTTTCGGGGACATAGCGCTGGAGCACAGGGCG
>DAOKZJ010000028.1:0-6499 GCA_035325685.1 Candidatus Moraniibacteriota bacterium
AAAAACATTCGCCAAAAAAGCCAGACCGAAATGGTAGAGATTTTTGAGTGATTGAGGAACAAGTTGTTTTATTTTATGCATAGTATCGAGAGCTGACCCACTTAGTGCCTGAATTTTTTCACTATCATCTTGGCCCTTTGCAGCCCCTTATAAATCGCATATTTCCTAGGATTTATGATGATATCATAGCTTCCCAAAAAAACAACCGGCTTGGCATTGGGCGAAAAACCTGTTTTAAAACTGGTAATTCCTTCCCATTTGTTCGTATCTTGTGCCTTGTATCTCGTATCTTTGGTCTTAATCCCGCCGAAATCATACCATCTGCACCCTTTTTCCTTGGCATCCGAAATTGCTTGCCATTGCAGCAAAAAGGGCGCCATCACGTTGCGCTGCTTGTCGGATGAGGAGCCGTGCAGATATGTGGCCGTATCGCCGTAAAACAAAACCAAATTGGCCGCCAATATCTTTCCTTCGTGTTCGGCTGCGTACAGCCTGAGCATATCCCCCCCGAAAACCTCGCACATCTTGCGATAATAATCGTCCGGATGCGGCACTATCCCCTGCCTGGCCGCCATTTCTCTTGTTAATATCAAAAATGATTCCACATATTGCTTGGAAATCGGAAGTTGGAAGTCGGAAATTGCCTGCACGGAAACTCCGTGTTTCTGCGCAAGCTTGATATTGTATCTGGTCTTGCTTTTCATCTCTGCCAACAGCTGCTCTTGCGACTTGGAAATATCCAGAACAAAATTTTCCCGCGGTTGCACGTCGTACGGCGCTTTGACTATTTTATACTCCGTATTTTTCTGGATAATTTCCATTTGCTCCGCCGTTTGCGGCTCAATCCTGATCCAGCCAGTATTTTCCTTCTTTGCCAACTTAATTATTTCTCCCATATCATCCCGGACTTGATCCGGGATCCAGCGTCCCGGATTCCCGCCTTCGTCCACCTCGGTGAAACCTTGGCGAGACTGGCGAGAATGACAATAAAACATTGGTCCGCGGGGTACATAAAAATACCCGCCCACGATCGGCAACACATGCTCCACGATTCCCGCCTTGAAATCCTCTTTTTCCAGCCAAAAAACGCGTCTGCCGAACGCTTTTTGGAAATCAAGCCACTTTTGGGATTGGAGGAAATTATCCATGAGTTTATGGTTTCATAATAACAGCTAAGAGAAAAAACAAAAGGGCTCTTTTAAGCCCTTTTAAAAATACAATGATCTTACAATTGTTTACTGCTGTTATTTTTGAAACGAGTCTTAATTCATTTTACAACAACGAACGTTTGCAACTGTTGACGTACAGTTTATTTGCTTACATTGAATTCCTTCAAAACCACTTGTACCAGTTGCAAAAAGTCCACCATAGGCAGAGGAATCATTTCCTCCGCAATTATCATTTCCCTGACATGTACCGCCAGTCATAATTTCTCCCTCCTGACAATATGCCTCCGTTGTTCCTGTTCTGGTTACACATGTCAAATTCCCCCCAGCCACTGCCACTTCCACCGCGCGGGCGGTGCCGGCGTATTTGCCTACCGATTTTATCTTGGTTATCTCTTCTATCTTGGCGGAACAGTCGAACATGGCGATGTCCGCACCCGCGGTACTATCGTATTTATAAAGCTGCACCTCGTAAGTCCCGGCGGAAAGGGTGCCGCTTATCTTGCCATCGGAGCAACCGATGCTGTTTACATTGGCCGTAGGAGAAGCTTTTTCTATTTTCTTGAGCACCACTTGCACCCCGCTGTCCGCCGTCTGGAAAGCCTGGGAAGAGTTCTGGCCGGTCAGCGCGCCCTTGGTCTGGGTGAGGGTTACCGCGCTGAGGCTGATGGCGATCAGCAGCATCACGGACAAGATGATAAGCGAATACGCCAGGACGGATCCTTTGGAATTGGGTTCCATTTTTGTTTTCGGTTAGATGTTAAAAATTTTCCTTTTCTCCTTTCAACTTGCACCTTTGAACTTTGAACTGCCTCCATTGTATCACTTCCTGCCCAAATTCTTAAGGGCCGCTTTGACGCGCTCGGCTATGTCGGAAACGTCCTTGCCTACCAGCTTCAATGCATCGCGCGCCTCGGAAGCAGCATAACCCATGGCCACCAATGCTTCCAGGGCGTCCGTATCCGCCGCTACCGCATGTTTTTCGTGGACAGCCATCTCACCCACTTTTCCGCGCAGTTCGATAATCACCCGCTCGGCGGTTTTTTTGCCCACCCCGCTGACACGCGTCAAAATACTCGGATCTTCATTGGCAATAGCCATGCGGATGGTTTTTATATCCGCAATGGAAAGAATGCCCATGGCGGCTTTGGGGCCTATCCCGGAAACACTGATCAACATTTCGAACATCTCCAGCTCTTCCAAGCTCAAAAAACCGTACAAAGCGAGCGTGTCTTCGCGCACATAGGTATGAGTAAAAAGCTCCAACACGTCCCGACCTGCAACTTTGCCGAGCGTGTAAGCGCTCAGAAAAACTTTATACCCGACTCCGCCCACATTCAGCACCGCGTAATTGTCCTGGATAAAATCCAGTTTTCCGGTAAGTTTGGCAATCATTTTTCTTAGTTTTTAGCTACAAGCTGACAACTCGCAGCTTTTACCTACTTATTACTCCATTGACCTTATGAGCCTTAGCACGTTAAAAGCGCTACAACCCGACATTCTTGCTGTCGCTGGCTTTATTGCCGCGTTTGTCGATAAGGTCGGCGCGTACCGTGATGTTTTTGCCGGCGTCCTCTATCTTTGTAGCAAAATGCGCTTCAAAAGGAGAAGAGCCGAAAGAGCCTATCTTCTCGCCGTCCACATAAAGCTCCACTTTATCCACTCCGTAACCGGCGTTGACTGCCGCCGACACGCTGAGTCCCGTCGCTGCGCTACCGGCCGCACTGACCGAAACGCTGGGCAGATATTTCTCAAAATCCTTTTGGGTGCATTCTTTTTCCGGGGCAGCCTTGTCCCCGTCTTTGCCCTCATCTTTAGCCCACTTTTCCACACCTTTTTCCCAAGCCTTGAACTGAGTGTCGTCTTCGGGATGTTTGGGATAGTCGCCGCGCGGATCTTTACGGTCCACGTAATACAAGATGGAGTGGTATTCGGCAAAATCCTTTTCCTTGACTCGGTCGTCCGGACAAACCGAACTGTACGCGCAATAATCCTCGCCTTTGCCGGGTATCTCGCAGACTTTCACGTCTTTCTTTTCCTCCAATTTGCCGTCCAAGATGGGCTTTCCGGTTTCCTCCTTCTCGTATTTGGGGAATTCTTCCACCGCATAATTGGCCAGCGCGCTATCCAAAAAAGCGCGCCAAATAGGGGCAGCCACATTAACGCCATCCGCGCCGGCTTTCATGGGAGAATTATTGTTATTGCCAGCCCAGACACCCACCGCCAAAGAAGGCGTAAAGCCCATCGTCCAGCCGTCACGGAATTCATTGGTCGTTCCCGTCTTGGCCGCCACCGGACGATTGTCGAACCTGAGCGGGCTGTTTGTTCCGAAAACCGGTGCGCGGTAATCATTGGTGCTCATCACGTGATCGAGCATCGCGATATATTTTTCTTCCACGACCCTTTCTCCCTCGCTTGGCTTATATTCCTCAAGAACAGTTCCTTTGTTGTCTTCTATGCGCAAAATAGCCGTCTTGTCGTGACGCACACCGCCATTGGCAAGCGTGGCAAAAGCACCGACATGGTCAAGCAATTTCACTTCCCCGCCGCCAAGAACCAAGCTCAAGCCGTAGCGGTCGGGCTGGTTGAGGGTGGTTATGCCCAATTGCTTGGCCAATGTGATCGACTCATTCACCCCCGCCAAATACAGCGCCTTGACGGCCGGAATATTGAGCGATTGCGGCAAAGCTTCCTTCATCTTAAGCGGTCCGCGAAATTTGCCGTCGTAATTTTGCGGCTCATAATCTTTTTCGGCGCCGGAACCGAAATTGGTCGGCACATCAAAAAGTATCGTTTCCGGAGTGTATCCCTTGGTGAAAGCCGCCAGATAAACATATGGCTTAAAGGAAGATCCCGGTTGGCGGTCGCGAATGGCCACATTGACCTGACCGTCCACGGATTTGTCAAAATAATCCTTGCTGCCCACCATCGACAGGATTTGCCCCGTCTTGGGATCGATTGCCACCAATGCGGCATTGGAAGCGTTCCAGGTCTTGTTTTTTTCCGCGCCTTCCCGCACCGCCTTTTCCGCGGCTTGCTGCTTGTCCCAATCCAGCGTGGTGTACACTTTGAGACCCCCCTGTTCCACAACCTGCTCGCCATAAACCTTTTCCAGATATTCCTTCACATACATCACGAAATGCGGCGCGCTGATATTTTCGCGTCTGGGCTGCACTTTGGCGATGACATCCACCGCCTTGGCCGCTTCGGCCTGCTCTCCGGTGATGTAGCCAAGGTTAGCCATGCGAGAGATGGCCAATTCCTGACGAGCCTTGAGCTCTTCCAGACGCGAACCGTATGGCGAATAGCGGCTGGGAGCTTGCGGGAGAGCGGCAATCATGGCCGCCTCGTCCAGAGTAAGGTCACGCGCACTCTTGGCAAAAAAAGTCTGGGCGGCAGCTTCGATACCGTAAGCATTGGATCCATAAGGAATCTCATTGAGATACATTCCCAAAATCTCATCTTTATCGAACTTTTGCTCTATTTCGATAGCCAAAATCGCTTCCTTGATTTTGCGCGTCAGCGATTTTTCGGAAGTAAGTAAGGAGTTTTTTACGAACTGCTGCGTGATGGTCGAACCACCCTGGGCTTTTCCTCCCTGCGTCACATCCTTGAGCAGCGCCCGGAAAATGGACGTCAGCTTGATGCCGTGATGGCTATAAAAGTCCTGATCCTCCAGGGCGATGGTAGCGTATTTGACGCTGTCCGGGATATCCTTAAACTCAATGAGCGTGCGTTTCTCTTCCCCGTGCACTTCGTAAAGCACGTGCGTGCCGCTGCGGTCATAAATCTTTGTCGATTCCACCACGCTCCTTTTGTTGATCTTGCCGGGACTCGGCAGATCCTTGGCGTAATAAAGAAAAACTCCAGCCACAAGCAAAAAACCGCCGCCAGCAGCGTAAAGCGCAACCTTGCCGAACATTTTCCACTTGTCGCGCCCGGAGGCCGTGCGGAACTTTCGATAAACGAATACTGGTTTCATATATGGCAAAAATTATGGTGTCCTAATTATACTATAAAACTGCCCACTCGGGGCAGCCTTACTATACACGAAGACGGTTATTTTTCAAGTGTTTCCAGGTCATCTTCTGAAATATTGGCCTGTTCCAATATCCAGGCATGCCTGGGATTCGCCGGATCATACTTACCCAAGGAAAATTTTGCTTCCTCATCGGGATTTCCGCTAAGCACTATCCAGGTGTTGATATTGCCCTCCCTATATACCATATCGCGCGTAAAACAGACTCCTGTTGTCTGACAAGTAGTACCCCTGAAAGTTCTCACGCATCTGTTCCATGCTGCATTTTTAGCTTTTTCCCAAGCTTTTGCGAGATCTTTCTCATTCGATTTTATAAAGAAATAATCCCTAAGAATGTTGAAAACCTCCCTAAAATCTCTTTTTCGCCCATCCATGCCCAGGGCCAGAGAAATTGCCAGATGGCCATCCAAACCTGAAAATTCATCTGCGCCGCCTATTTTTTGCTCTTCATAAGTTGAAATCCCTTCTTCTCCCGCTATATATCTATCCAGTCCGAGTCCTAATAATTTCAGTTTTGATCTCTCCCCATTCTCTCTTCGCAGAACATGGGTTTCTATTTCATGAACGATCAATTGCTTTAGTCCTGTTTCCGTTAGCTTTCTGCTTTCAGGAATCTTCACTTGCTTTTTTTCCTGACTCACTGAAATGGCCGCAATATTATCCTTAATCGTAACGTCCCAGCCTTCTATCTTTAACTCCTCCAAGGCAGCCCTGAACTCATTTTGAATTTCATCAGCATGAAATTTCTTTTCCTCGCCAAAAGGGTGCTCGAGCACTCTCTTTTTTTCAGGCAGGAATTTATCATTGATTTCCGATTTTTCAATATTGCTGAAACTTACTGTCTCTTTAAGTCTTTTCAGTGCAAATTGTATTCTCAGGTCGTCAGAATTCTCTCTTGCTTCCATTGCAGCCCTTACGGCAGCAATGTCATAACTGAAGATTTCTTTTTCTGGCATGCCATAAATGAACCTGGAATACTTAGCGAATTTTTTGTCGTCGCCATCTTTTGAAGCTTTGAGCATCCTGAGTTGGGCTATTTTTTCATTCAGTTTCCATCTGTAAGCTTTCTTCACGGCATCGCTTGATTCCTTTTCCAGAATTTCCTTCTTCAAATCAAGCAGTTCTTTTTCTTTCCCTGCAAAATCGAGGTTCTCCAACTTCGGATATCCCAAATTAGGGTTTCTAGCGGCCTCTTCAAGAAATTTTTTCCTCTCTTGCTCTCTGTATTTCTTTTCTCCTTCCAAGTAATCATAGTCTTCAAAAGATCCTGCCCTTGAAAATCTTTCAAACCATT
>DAOKZJ010000029.1:0-2273 GCA_035325685.1 Candidatus Moraniibacteriota bacterium
CCAGCATGATGCTCGTGCCTATGCCGATGACGGCTATCACGACCATCACTTCCACCAACGTTACGCCTTTTTGTTTTCTTTTGAGTGTCATGGGGATTATTCACAACTTACAACCGGAACTTTTCTCAAAAAAACATCGCCTTAAACGATTATGCCTATTTTCCTAATAAAAAAACGGGATCAAAAACGTCAGCTGCGGAAAAGCCTCGCCGGCAAAAACGCTCACGATCAAACCCGCGATCAGAAACGGCGCGAACGGGACTTGGCTCTTCATGGTTTTTTTGCGGAAAGCGATCAAGCCGATGCTTAGCAGCGAACCAATGACAAACGACAACACCAAAGTCGCGATGATGCGCGGCCAAAGAGCCACCATGCCGACCAAAAGGCCCAAATAAGCGTCGCCATACCCCATCCATGTTTCGTCCGAAAAGCGCGCCAAGGCAAAAAAGAAAACGAAAGCGACCACGCCTCCCAGCGCCGCACCAAAAAGCTTGGATCCCATGATGCCCAGCGTGGGATCGAAGTACGAAAGGTCGTACGCAAGGCAATAAAGCACCACCAGAGCCACGCCGGCCCACAGGACAAGCATGGGAATCTCCATGTGCTCCAGATCATAGGCGAAGATGACCAACAGCAACGAGAACACGCCGAGCTGCATGGCGGCCGTCAGCCAGGTGGAGCTATCGGAAAGGACGAAAGTATATGCGCCCACCAGGGCAAAAACCACTCCTGTAAGCAGCTCCAGCAGCGGATAACGCCACGAGATCTTTTCGCCGCAATCGCGGCAGCGCGCGGCCAGCACCACGAAACTGACCAGCGGGATGTTGTCATACCAGCGCACTTTCCTTTTGCAGTTAGGGCAATGCGAGCGCTCCCACAAAGATTCCATGACGCCGAGGCGGTAAGTCACGGAATTGAGGAAGCTCCCGATGATCAGCCCGAAGAGAAAAAATATGGTAATCATACAGGAAGTATAGCACACAAATAAAAACGAAGGGATATCCTGAACACTCAGACTATGAAGCTACGGTAATTATCTTTGCTAATCACTTCAAAAGAAGCCGGTTTGTAATTTGCCAGGAATTTTTTGGGAGGCAGGACATTTTTCTTGCGCCATTTGAATTCGAAAGCATGGAATGCGCCGTCATACTCTTCCACCAAATCAATCTCCTTTTGGTCATATGTCCGCCAAAAGAATCTGTTGGCATACATGGATCGATACGAAAGCTTCTTAAGCCGCTCAATGAAAAGAAAATTCTCCCAAAGGGCACCTACGTCGCCGCGCGATTCTATTCCATTGAATTGTGAAAGTAGCGCGTTACGCACACCGACATCGTAAAAATAATATTTCCTTTTGCCCCTTATCTCATTGCGCATGTTCCTTTTGAGTGCTGCAAGTGACACTATGACAAAACCTTTTTCCAGGATATCCAGGTATTTTTCTATGGTACGCACATTGGCGCCAAGTTTCTGTGCTATTTCGGTAAGGGAAACTTCGCTTCCCACCTGCAATGCCAAAAGCCTGACCAGGTCCACAAGCGTACGCGACTTCTTTACGCCATCTAGGGCGAGCACGTCCCTGAGAAGATACGAATCAACTATTTCATTGAGCAGGGTTATTTTTTCCTGCCTGGTTTGGGCCAAGAATACGTCCGGATAAGAACCGAAAACCAAAAAATTCTCAAGCTCATGCTCCAGATCGAAACCGCCCAACTCCCCCAAGAGTTCCATCTGAGCCAATGGATAAAGGGTTAAGGTCTTTTTTCTTCCCACGAGAGGCTCCCCGACTTGATTGAATAATTCAAAACTTGAAGATCCGGTAACCACTACCTTTATTCCGGGAATCTGGTCCACTATGATCTTGAGTCCGACACCGATATGCGGGATCTGCTGAGCTTCATCTATCGCTATCAATTCATTTTTTCCCACATATTCTTTTATTTTCTCAAAGTCACCGGACCCCAGGACTTCCTGTATCCTTATATTGTCTCCGGAATCAAAACGATATCTCAGCTTTGTTTTACTTAGCAATTCATTGAGCAGCGTTGTTTTCCCTACTCTTCTGGGTCCGTACAGGATGAGCACCTTATTTGGAGCCAAAAATGCCTCCAAAGGGCTAAAAAAGCGCTTTATCATAAATTTGTGTATTATTAATACACATATTTTACTTAATTTATGTATTTATAATACACATTTTTTATTTTTTGTCAATAATGGCTTCACTATGCCTTAAATTCATGCCCAAAGAAGTTCTGCAATATACTTACCCGGAA